>CALJBF010000183.1 GCA_938027385.1 uncultured Porphyromonadaceae bacterium
CAGACGGTTAATAAGGTAATATAGTGAAGACGGGGCTCTGCATCGGTGCAGAGCCTCGTTTTCTTCGTGCATACACCCCTGACTCCTGACGGAAATCTCAGGATTGCAAATTACAGATAGGGAATCATGGGTGGTTTTGGCAGAATTAACGGGGTTTTGGCAGAATTAACGGCAAAAAGTTGTAACTTTGCGGCAGGTAAAAAAGTCACATCAAACAGCCGAAGGTGGAAAATAAGGATGCAGTTTCACAGACTCAGCGTCAGGTAACTGAGAATAATGGCTGTGCCGCAAGAACGGCGCAGCAGAATGTGGCCGACGAACGTCCGTACCGCATAGGGGTGGCGCTTTCGGGCGGCGGGGCACGCGGATTTGCCCATGCCGGGGCTTTGGCCGCGCTCGAAGAGGCCGGCATAAAGCCCGACATCATCGCCGGCGTAAGCGCCGGGGCCGTGGCCGCCACGCTTTACGCCGCCGGCATTCCGCCCAAGGAGATGCTTTCGCGTTTCTCGCAGAAATTCACCGATTATATCGAACTGGCATTCAGGCAAGGAGGGGGCGGACTGCTTTCGCTCACAAAACTCAAGCAGTTCATGCTCAAGAATACTGGCGTCCAGAACCTTGAGGAGCTGCAGATACCCACCTACATCGGCGTCACCGATTTCGACCACGGCGTGGCCACAGAGTTCCACACCGGCAATCTGGGCGAACGCGTGATGGCGTCGTGCAGCATCCCCATCGTGTTCCGCCCGGTAAAGATCGACGGTGTGAACTACGTTGACGGGGGCGTGCTGCGCAACCTGCCGGCGTGGACCATCCGCGACAAATGCCGCACGCTTATCGGCATCAACTGCTCGCCGATGCCCTCGTTCCGCTACCGCAAGTCGATTTTCGAGGTGGCGATACGCACTTTCAACCTAATGGCAAAAACCAATCAGGAGCCCGACATGGCATTATGCGACCTTGTCATAAAGACCCCCGATATAGCCACATATCAGGTCTTCAACCTCAAGGACATACAGAAAATCTATCTGAGCGGCTACGCCGCCGCGCACCGCGCCATAAAGCTCTGGCTCGCCGAAAACAAACCAATCTAACCCATTGAACTGACCTTATGGCGACAAACAAAACGGCACCGGCGCAGAAACCGGTGATATACCAGATGATTCCGCGTCTGTTTGCCAACTGCACCGAAGACTGTGTGCCCGACGGAGACATCGCCCGTAACGGATGCGGCAAGCTGAACGACATCACCCCTGTCGTGCTCAACGAGATAAAGGACCTGGGCATAACGCATGTGTGGTATACCGGCATCATCGAACACGCCCATGCCACCGACTATTCGGCCTTCGGCATAACGCCTGACAATCCCGGGGTGGTCAAAGGTAAGGCAGGCTCGCCCTACGCCATCAGCGACTACTACGACATCGACCCCGACGTGGCCGTCGACGTGCCCGCACGTCTGCAGGAATTCGACGCGCTGGTGAAACGTACACACGATGCCGGCATGAAGGTGCTCATAGATTTCGTGCCCAACCATGTGGCGCGCCGCTACCACTCTGACGCGGCGCCGGCCGGAGTGGAGGATCTTGGCCAAGGTGACGACGTGACCAAATTCTTCGCCCGCGACAATAACTTCTATTATATAACACGCCAGAAATTCGAGCCGTCGTTTGACTACGGCGACTACTACGAGTTCCCGGCCAAGGCATCGGGCAACGACTGTTTCAACGCCTTCCCCGGCGTAAACGACTGGTACGAGACCGTGAAACTGAACTATGGCGTGGACTACGGCGACGGCTCGCGGCACTTCGACCCCGTGCCCTCGACATGGCTCAAGATGCTGCACATTCTGCGCTACTGGGCGTCGAAAGGGATCGACGGATTCCGTTGCGATATGGTGTTCATGGTTCCCGTGGAGTTCTGGGCGTGGGCCATCCCGCAGGTAAAGGCCACCTACCCCGACATCATCTTCATCGCCGAGATATATGACACGAACCAATACCGCGACTTCCTGTTCCGCGGCGGTTTCGACTACCTCTACGACAAGGTGAACCTCTACGACACCCTGCGTGCCGTGCAGTGCAACCATGTGTCGGCCGCCAAGCTGACCGACTGCTGGCAGAGGGTCGACGGCATCGGCAACCGCATGCTCAATTTTCTCGAGAACCACGACGAGCAGCGTTTCGCCTCGCAGCAGTATGCCGGCGCGGCCGACCGGGTCCTCCCCTCGCTTGTGGTAAGCTCGATGATGTCGGCGGCCCCGTTCATGATCTACGCCGGCCAGGAGCTTGGCGAACCGGGCGCCGACGCCGAAGGGTTCAGCGGCCCCGACGGACGCACCACCATCTTCGACTACTGGTCGATTCCGACCCTGCGCCGGTGGCTTAACAACGGCAAAGCCGACGGGGGCGAGTCGTATCCCGAAGAACGCGCCCTGCGCGGCGTCTACCGCCAGGTGCTGAACCTGCTCAACAGTGAAACGGCGCTAAGAGAGGGAGAGTTCTTCGACCTGATGTATGTCAACTTCGACAACCCCGAGTTCTCGCCCCACCGCAACTACGCCTTCATGCGCCGCAGCGGCGACGAGGTCATACTCATTGCTGTCAACTTATCAGACAGCGCCGCCGAGCTTGCCATAAACCTGCCTGACCTGGCGCTGGGCATGTACGGCATCAAGCCCGGCGCTCACACCGCCACCGAACTTCTCACGGGGCGCACCGCCACGCTCGACATCTCGGCCACCACCCCGGCGCGCACCCACATCGGCCCCTGGGGCGCTGTAATCTGGAAATTCAGCGCATCGAAGACCAAAGCCGCGCCCCGCGCCCTGAAAAAGGCTGACGCAACCGCCCAAGCCGAAACCACTGAGGCCGATATGGCGCCGGCCAAACCGGCACCCACCCGGAAACCAAGGAAAAAATCAGACAGGCAAAAGGCGGCTCATTGACAAATAAGTCGTAACTTTGCACCATCGAAACATCCCAACATTTCACATAATGAATCCCAATCTTCCACCCATCAAGGTATTCGCAGGAACAAAATCGCGCTACATGGCCGAGGAAATCTGCCAGGAACTCGGCATCGAGCTGGGCAAAATGAACATCCAGCATTTTGCCGACGGCGAATTTGAAGTGTCGTTTGAGGAATCGATCCGCGGATGCGAGGTCTATCTCGTGCAGTCTACATTCCCCAACTCAGACAACCTCATGGAACTCCTGCTGATGATCGACGCCGCCAAACGCGCATCGGCAAAGTCGGTAATCGCCGTGATTCCCTATTTCGGCTGGGCCCGTCAAGACCGCAAGGACAAGCCCCGCGTATCCATCGCCGCCAAACTCGTCAGCGACCTTCTTCAGGCCGCCGGAGTCGACCGCGTAATTACCATGGATCTCCACGCCGACCAGATCCAGGGATTCTTCAATGTGCCGGTCGATCACCTCTACGGTTCGTCGGTATTCCTCCCCTACATCGAGAGCCTGCACCTGCCCGACCTGGTGATTGCCACACCCGACGTTGGCGGTGCCAAACGCGCCAACTCATACGCCAAATACCTCAACGTGCCCCTGGTACTCTGCCACAAGCAGCGCGCCAAAGCCAATGTTGTGGCCACAATGACCGTGATCGGCGACGTCAAGGGTAAGAATGTGGTGCTCGTTGACGACATGGTCGACACCGCCGGCACCATCACCAAGGCCGCTGACCTGATGATGGCCGAGGGCGCCAAATCTGTTAGGGCACTCTGCTCGCACGCCATCATGAGCGATCCGGCATCGGAACGCGTGACCAACTGCGCGCTTGAAGAGATGATCTTCACCAACTCGATTCCCTTCAACAAGAACTGCCCCAAGTGCACCATCCTGTCGGTGGCCAAGATGTTCGCCGACACCATCCGCCGCGTGCACAACAACGAATCGATTTCGTCGCAGTATCTGCTCTGATACCGCCGACCTTTATAAGTTATCTCGGCACAGCGAAATCCGGTCGGTATACTCTGCCACCGGATTTCGTTTTATCGTTTCCGTGCTAAAAAATGTTATCGTGTGCAACATCCGGCACACCGCGGCGTCATACAGGCAAACAGCTTCAACACACGAATGTACACCCGTCTGATAATATCCCTGCTGGCCATGCAGGGCGCTCTGGGCGCCGGGGCCACAGTAGTCGTCGACTCTGCCACGGGCAAGCCTCTCGCCAAAGCCTCGGTACTCGACCGCAACGGCACCGTGGCCGGAATCTGCTCTGACCGCGGCGAACTGCCGTATATCAGCCCCGACGCATATCCGGTAACCATACAATACATGGGCTACGAGCCTGTAACGCTGGTCAGACCGCGCGAGGGTACCGTGAAAATGATCGAGACCCCGTATGACCTGGCCGAAGTGGAGTTCGTGGCCCGCAAGCCCGAGGTGCTGCAGATACAGGGGTATCTCAGGGAATACTCCACCCTGACTACATCGACCGGCGACGTGATGCTGTTCCGCGAGAAAGCGGTAGATTTCATGGTGCCCTCAAACGAGGTGAAGAGTTTCAAGGGGTGGCTTTACCCAAGGGTGCTGTCGTCACGCTCATATTACCATTTCACCGACTCAGAGGGACTCGACAGCGTGAGCAACACCTTCAGCCAGCATTTCTCGTGGTCTGACTGGGTGGGTATCTTCAAGGAACGCGAACTCCCCGACCTGCTCAAGAACCGGACCAGCGTCACCGACACTGTGATGGGGAAATACACCCCCTCGCAGATATGGAACCGCAACGGCCAGCGCGTCGCACTTGACATCGACATGCTTGCCCGCAAGGAGAATCTCTCGTGGGCGCCGCGCATAGCGTCGTTTATCGCCGAGGGGAACGACTTCACACGTTTCACCATGAAATATCAGTTCGACGACGTTACAGCCGGCAATCTTTCGGCCGACAACATATCGCTTATCTCATACAACATAGAGTCGAGCCGCAGCGGCCGCGACATGCACCGACTCTCGGCCCGTGAGACCCCGCTCTATGTCAGCACATACGCCGAGCTCTACATCACCGACCGGCGTTATATCAGCGTGGCCGACGCCCGTCGGGCCGAAAAGAATCCGCCATTCGACGAGTTCGCACGACTCACCGCGCCCGACAATGCCCCCGCACTGCCACCATCCACCGTAAACCTTATCAGACGTGTCGACAGCATCGACCATGACTCACGCCGCAGCGAGGCCGAGGCCGACCACCGCTATATCGGCAAACCTAACAAAGAGCGTTTCAGCATCATCGGCTCAATCAAGAAAGTAATAAAACTCGTCCAGTCAATCGCCGGATAATCATTCCGCCCAATCCATACCAGCTAATACCGGACATAACCTGAGTTCCCGGTATGAATGACTGCATATCATGACACACCCTCACAATGAGGCGATGCGTGTCTGCCACGTGGTCTGTCGGCCTCGCAGCAGACAAACTGTTGCATATTTTGTAAAATTTTCATCATAATGCATGATTATTAACAATATTTACTATCTTTGTGCAAATATTGATTCAATCTCTGCCGCCTCGATAGTAAGCAAGGAGA
>CALJBF010000184.1 GCA_938027385.1 uncultured Porphyromonadaceae bacterium
GGTTTCAGAAACCGGTTGTGCGTTTGAGAAAAGGGAGAGAGATGACGGCTGATCAGTTGGCCTGCGAGCCAAAGGGGTTGATCACATCGGCATGGTTCGAGCAGTCGCCCGTGATACGCATTCCGTCACCGTTCGCAAGGTTCAGCCAGAAGTTGCCGAAACCTGCTTTGAAAACTTTCAGCATTTGAGTCATAACACTTGATGCTTGTGAGGGTCTTTGATCATATAGTTCCGCAAAAGATCCTGATAAGATCTCCGACACTCTGTTAATAATAGCCATTCGAGTCAAAGGAGATTGTGTGATGTTTTGGATGCCTGGGTGAAATTGATGTAAAGTTTAATGTAAGTTGAAGTAAGTTTATAGGCAAACCTGAAACAATCCTGTGCGTAATTTAAAATTACCTGATACAATCCCTCGGAAGAATGGAAAATCACCTTTGTGATTTCACTATATATACACTTGAAAACGGTGCAAAGTTAGTTAAAGAAATCGGAAATCTGCTATAAAAATATGTTATTTAACATCTTTTCTCTCCAACTCGCTGATTTTCAAGTTCGTTTGAACCGCACTTCGAAATGTTAAAAAACCTCTATTTTGAGGCAGCCTCCCACAAATCCCGTCAAGAATTCGTAAATTTGTAATTTGAGAATTTAATCACAACTATGTTTCAGACGTGTTTCAACCATATCACAACGGTATGCCACCGGCATAAAAGTGAATGACACGCTTATTTTTTAGACTAAATCAGACTGACTGTCCTATGGGATTCGGAGATATGGTGCGCAATCTGCCACCTGTTACAAAAAATCTGCTCATCGTGAACATCATCATCTGGCTCGCGATGGCGCTTGTGCCCTCGTTGTCTCATCTGCTTGAGGCATACGGGGCGCTCTATTATTTCACGTCAGACCAGTTCCTCCCCTCGCAGCTGATCACCTACATGTTCATTCACGCCAATTTCACCCACCTTTTCTTTAACATGTGGGCGCTATTCATGTTCGGCGTGATGATGGAGCGTGTGCTCGGCTCGCAGAAGTTCCTTTTTTATTATGTGTCGTGCGGCCTGGGTGCCGCGCTGGTGCAGGAGGGGGTGTTCGCCCTGATGATAAACCATTATTCCGGGCTTTTCGCTGATTCGGGCGCTGTGAGGTCACTGCTCAGTCACTCGACCGTCACCAACGGCCAGCTGATGGCTCTGGGCATCTCGCCGATTGAGCCTGCTATACATTCGCTGTTCGGACTTTATCATACACCCACCATCGGAGCCTCCGGTGCCATCTTCGGTATACTTCTGGCATACGGCTATATGTTCCCGAACATGCGCATATATATGATCATTCCCCCCATGCCCATCAAGGCACGCACGTTCGTGATTATCTACGCTGTGATAGAGCTTGCCTTGGGAGTCTACAACAGCCAGGCCGACACTGTGGCACATTTCGCACATCTGGGAGGCATGCTGGCAGGTCTGCTCCTGCTCATATACTGGCGAAAAAAACATATTATAGGCGGCCCTTATAATTTCTGAGGCTGCAGTTTCTACCGTATGACGATAAAAGCGATGATACACAGAGGCTGTCGTTCAGTGCAGTCAGCGCCTTTGCAGACGGTGCTGATGCTCAACGTGGCCGTTTATGTGGCGCTTAAAGTCTTGTGGCTCGCGGGCGGGGAGAGCGGAATATTTGACCGGACGGTAAACGCGACTGTAATCGAAAACTCTTTCGCAGGAATGCTTGCGCATCCCTGGTCGGTGGCGACTTATGCTTTCGTACACCTCGATTTTCTGCACCTGCTGGTCAATATGTTGTGGTTCGCCTGTTTCGCATCGGTGATATGCGCTGTCAGGGACCGCCGCAATGTATGGTGGCTCTATCTGACAGGTGCCGTTGCCGGCGCCCTGGCATGTATGGCCGCGGGCGGAATCACCTACGGAACAACCAGGATGACCGGCGCGTCGGCTGCGGTGATGTGTATTCTTGGTGCCGCGCTCGCGTATGCTCCGCGTTACCGGATAAAAGTGGCGCTGATAGGCGACGTGGCCCTTGTCGTCGTAGCCGCCGTGGGCGGTCTTTGCCTGTTCACGGAAACCGGCGTATCTATGGCCGCGCATGTGGCCGGGCTGGCCGCCGGCGTGATATGGGGGCTTTCGTGGCGCCGCTCGCAGCGTCAGGTACGCCGTGTGACCCGCGAGGCGATGATAAGAGAGTCGGCCCGGAAAGCGCTGCTCGACAAGGCGCGTACACTCGGATATGCCTCGCTTTCGCAAACTGAACGTATTCAACTGTTTGACATGAGTAATGGATTTAAAAAAGACTGACATACGGAAACTATGGCATAACCGACGGTCGCTCATACCGCCTGGTCCCTGGAAAAAAGCAGTCAGGATAACCGGCTGGATATTCTGCTCGCTGCTCGGACTGTGCACAATTGCAGCCGGCTATTCGGGCCTGATAGACCCGAACATAACGGCCATACCGGCCATTCTCGCCCTTACTTTCCCCCTGTGGATACTGCTGACACTGCTGGCACTTGCGGTGACACTGTGTTTTTCGCGCTGGATGGCACTCGTGCCGGCGGCCACACTTGTGTTCTGCCTCGGCCCCATACTGAGCAATATGCCCCTCAATCTCGTTGACGAGAAGATAACCCCGAAAGACCAAGACCGAATATTCAAACTACTGTCATACAATTCGATGGCATTGTTGAGTGCCCGTCACCCGGGAGATGCCACAAACTCGTTCGACCCTGATTTTCCCTATAACCCCACCCTGTCGTTCATAATTAACTCAGGGGCCGATGTGGTGTGTCTGGCCGAGTATCCTCGCCATCTCACACCGCAGAAAATGATACGTGTAACCCCAGAGCAGTGTGACTCAATGGACCGCATCTACCCGCACAAGGTAGCTAACGACTACGAAACCATATATTCCAAGTATCCCCTCTACCCAGTAGAGCCCAATTATCCGCCACACGATCCCTACCCGGCATTTCTCCCCGCCGTGGTCGACATTATGGGACGCAAGACTCTTGTGGTGGCTGTGCATCTTGCCTCGTTCGAGCTTGACGACAATGACCGTATGGCATACCGCGAGTTCATCAAGGGGCAGGCCGACGTAACGAGCACCAAACAGCGTCTCCTGCCCAAGCTCTCGCTGGCGTTTACCAGGCGCGCGGCGCAGGCCGATTCCATCCGGTCGCTGATTGACCGTCTCGGCATCAATAACGTGATAGTAACCGGCGATTTCAACGATGTGCCCGGATGCTATGCCATACGCCGTCTGTGCCGCGACGACATGCGCAGTTCGTTCGACGTCGCCGGCCGAGGCATGATCAACACTTTCCATGCCAACCACTTCTATTTCCATATAGACCATACGCTTTACCGCGGCGGAATGGAGGCCGTCAGGTTCAGCCGCCAATTGTTTGACAATTCAGACCACTACCCTATCGAGACAATATTCAAATGGGTGCCGGCAAACCGGGGCGACATGCACGGGGTTCCACCCATAAACCTCATCCCCGACAGTCTCCGCAAGGAAATCTGACGACGGGGCACACGAGACAGATCAACTGACAACCGAATAAAACGTAAAACCATTCATAATCCATTAATCCCCAATGCCCATGAAGCCAATCATCAAAGGCATGTGTGCGGCCGCTGCCGCCACTGCGATCGTGATGGGTTCGTCATGCTCTAAAAAAGAGCATGTAAACCCGTTCCTGGCCGAGTACGACACCGAGTTCCAGATTCCGCCGTTCGACAGGATCGAGATCGACGACTATCTGCCCGCATTTGACGCCGGAATCAGAGCGGCCAATGCGAAGATCGATTCAATCGTATCCAATCCGGAAACACCCACTTTCGAGAACACCATCCTGCCGCTGAGCTGTCTCAGCCCTACTCTCGACCGTGTGATGTCTGTGCTCATGTCGCTCACCGAGGCAGATTCGTCTGACGAACTCACCGAGGTCTCGGAAAAAATCATGCCGCGTTACACCGCCTTCAACGACGAGGTAATGATGAATCCCGGCCTCTTCAAACGCGTCGAGGCTGTCTACAACGCCATCGACACAGCCGCGCAGCCCCTCGACGAACGCCGCGCCATCGAGGAGACCTATCGTGACTTCGTGCGTAACGGCGCCAAACTCGGGTCAAGCCAGCAGACCGAACTGAAGAAAGTCAACACCACTCTAACCGACCTCTACCTCAAGTTCAACAAGAACCTGCTGGCAGCCAACAATGCTTTCGAGATTGTGGTCGACAGCAAAGAGGAACTTGCAGGTCTGCCGCAGAACGTCATCGACAATGCCGCTGCCGAAGCCGAGGCCCGCGGACATGAGGGCAAATGGGTGTTTACCCTACACGCGCCTTCACGTCTGGCCGTACTGCAGTATGCCCAGAACCGCGACCTGCGCGAGAAGATGTGGCGCGGCTACACTTCGAACGCTACCAAAGAGGGAATGGACAACCGCCCTGTAATCGTCGAAATCCTCAAGAACCGCGCCCGCAAGGCCGAGCTGCTCGGATTCAAGGATTATGCCGCATATGCCGTGTCAGACAAGATGGCTGCTACCCCCGAGGCTGCCGAGGCCCTGCTGATGAAAGTCTGGGAACCCGCCAAGGCGAAGGTGGCTGAAGAGGTGGCCGAGATGCAGAAACTCTCTGACGAATCTGGCAACGACTTCAAAATCGCTCCGTGGGACTATTATTTCTTCGCCGAGAAAGTACGCCAGAAGAAATATGCCCTCGACGAGGCCGCCATCAAGCCTTATTTCGCTGTTGACTCGGTGCGCAAAGGCATCTTCGAGATGGCCAACCGCCTCTACGGCATCACATTCACAGAACTCCCCGATGCGCCCAAATACCACAAAGATGTCAAGGTATATGAGGTGAAAGACGCCGAAGGCAAGCATCTCGCCGTTTTCATGACCGACTACTTCACCCGCGCCTCAAAACGTCAGGGCGCATGGATGGAGGAACTCAAGACCTCTTGGGTGAACCCCGACGGCTCGGTAGAGCGTCCCATCGTATACAATGTAGGCAACTTCGCGCCCCCCACTGCCGACGCGCCCGCACTGCTGTCGATTGACGACGTACAGACCATGTTCCATGAGTTCGGCCACGGCCTCCACGGCATGCTGTCTAAGGCCCGTCTGCGCTCGCAGAGCGGCACTTCGGTTGACCGCGACTTCGTGGAATTCCCCTCGCAGTTCCACGAGCACTGGGCATTCACCCCCGAACTGCTCAAGTCATACGCCCATCACTACAAGACCGGCGAGCTTATCCCCGATTCGCTCGTATCGCAGATCAATGCCGCCTCGAAACACAACATGGGTTTCATGACCACAGAACTCGTGGGCGCCGCCCTGCTTGACCTCCACTACGGTCAT
>CALJBF010000185.1 GCA_938027385.1 uncultured Porphyromonadaceae bacterium
GCATAGGTTAAATTTCTATCCACATATCCAATAATCATGGCTCAACTCAAGGAAATCAAAACCGCCCTGGTGTCAGTGTTTCATAAGGACGGTCTCGATGAAATCCTGAAATTACTTAATAACGACGGGGTGAAGTTCCTGTCGACCGGAGGTACAAAATCATTTATCGAATCACTCGGCTACGAATGTGAGGCCGTAGAGGATCTCACCGGTTATCCCTCGATTTTCGGAGGCCGTGTGAAGACCCTGCACCCGAAGGTGTTCGGCGGCATCCTCAACCGTCGCGACGATGAGTCGGACTGTGCGCAGAAAGCCGAGTTCCAGATTCCCGACATCGACCTGGTGATAGTGGACCTCTATCCCTTCTCGCAGACGGTGGCATCCGGTGCATCGCAGGCCGATATCATCGAGAAAATCGACATAGGCGGTATCTCGCTCATCCGCGCGGCCGCAAAGAATTTCGCCGATGTGACGATTGTGGCCTCGAAACACCAGTACGAGCCTCTGCGTCGTCTGTTGACTGAAAACGGTGCCAAGACCACGCTTGAAGACCGTTTGTTCTTCGCCAAAGAGGCTTTTGCCGTATCGTCGGAGTATGATTCGGCCATCTTCAACTATTTCGACTCGCTGGCCGAGCATCCCACCGCCCTGCGCGTTGCGATAGATGGCGAGAAGGTGATGCGCTACGGCGAGAATCCTCATCAGAAAGGCTATTTCTTCGGCCGTCTTGACGAGATGTTCGAACAGCTCCACGGCAAGGAGATTTCATACAACAACCTGCTTGACATCGACGCCGCCACGGCTCTCATAGCCGAATTTCCGGCTGACCGTCCCGCGTTTGCCGTGCTCAAGCACAACAATCCCTGCGGCGTGGCTATCCGCGAAACCGTTCTCGAGGCCTGGAAAGCAGCACTGGCCGGTGACCCGGTTTCGGCGTTCGGCGGCGTGCTGGTGTCGAATACCGAGATTGACGGCGCTACAGCTGAAGAGATCAACAAGATTTTCTTCGAGGTGCTTATCGCACCCGGTTTCACTCCCGACGCCCTCGGCATCCTCGAACAGAAAAAGAACCGCATACTGCTTGTGCAGAAAAAGCCCAACGTTTCGGCCCGTCAGTTCCGCTCGGCACTCAACGGTGCGCTCGTCCAGGAACGCGACCTCAAGTCCGAAACTCCCGACGACCTGCGCTGCGTCACAAAACGCGCCATCGATCCCGCTGTGGTCGACGACCTGCTTTTCGCCAACAAGCTTGTGAAACATTGCAAGAGCAACGCCATCGTGCTTGCCAAAAACCTGCAGCTCTGTGCCGCAGGCGTAGGGCAGACATCGCGCGTCGACTCTCTGCGCCAGGCGATTGACAAGGCCCGTTCGTTCGACTTCGACCTCAACGGCGCCGTTATGGCATCTGATGCCTTCTTCCCGTTCGCCGACTGCGTGGAGATTGCCCACAAGGCCGGAATCGACTCTGTAATCCAGCCCGGCGGCTCAATCCGCGACAACGAAAGCGTGGCCTATTGCGACGAGAACGGCATGGCTATGGCCATGACAGGTTTCCGTCATTTCCGCCACTGATTCCCCTCCCGCCGGTTCCGGTTACAGGCGCCGGCGCTTTTCTCTCCGCATCTCTTATCCCAACCATTAACTGTAATCCAAAATGAGATTGTTTTCTCTCACAAAAGAGATTGCCATAGACCTCGGTACCGCCAACACGATCATCATACACAATGACAAAATCGTGATTGACGAGCCGTCAATCGTGGCCCTCGACCAGCGTTCGGGCAAACTGATCGCTGTCGGGAAAGAGGCCAAACTGATGCAGGGCAAAGAGCCCGAAGGCATCATCACCGTGCGGCCTCTGCGCAACGGCGTAATCGCCGACTTCAATGCCGCCGAGCTTATGATCCGCGGCCTGGTGAAAAAGGCTTCTGAAAAGAGCAACTGGTTCTCGCCCTCTCTGCGCATGGTAGTTGGTATCCCCTCGGGAGCTTCTGAGGTAGAGATCCGCGCCGTGCGTGACTCGTCGGAGCATGCCAACGGCCGCGACGTCTACATGATATTCGAGCCTATGGCCGCCGCCCTCGGTATCGGCCTTGACGTAGAGGCCCCGGAAGGCAATATGATTGTCGACATAGGCGGCGGTACAACTGAGATCGCCGTAATCTCGCTGGGTGGCATCGTATGCAACAAGTCGATACAGATTGCCGGCGATGACCTTACCAACGACATCATGGACCACATGCGCCGCGCCCACAATGTGCGTGTGGGCGAGCGTACCGCCGAACTCATAAAGATGAACGTTGGCTCGGCGCTCACCGAACTTGAGAATCCGCCCGAGGATTTCGTGGTTCACGGCCCCAACCAGATGACGGCTCTCCCGATGGAGATTCCCGTGTCATACCAGGAGATTGCCCACTGCATCGAGAAATCCATCTCGAAAATCGAGACAGCTGTTCTTGCTGCTCTTGAGCAGACTCCCCCCGAACTGTATGCCGACATCGTGCACAACGGCATCTGGCTGGCCGGCGGCGGTGCCATGCTCCGCGGTCTTGACAAGCGTCTGACCGACAAGATCGGCATCGAGTTCCATGTGGCTGAAGAGCCCCTGCTTGCCGTTGCCAAGGGTACCGGCGTGGCTCTGAAGAACATCGGTAACTTCTCGTTCCTGATCCGCTGACAACCCCGGCATGAGGTTTACTACAATCTGATGCAACGATAAAATGTCGTTGCGGTAATCTCTCACGCGTACCGATTACATATATTTTATAGCCTCGCGACAACTTGAGAAATCTGCTGAATTTCCTGGTGCGTTACAGCTCATGGTTTGTGTTCCTTTTCTTCACAATCGTGAGCTTTGCGCTGTTGCTCAGCCGCAACCCGTATCAGCATCATGTGTGGATGACCTCGGCCGGCAGTATCTCGGCCGGGCTTTACGACGCCACCTATAATGTGACCGGCTATTTCAATCTGCGAGAGACCAACACCGACCTTCAGCGGCGTACCGCCGATCTTGAGGGACAGGTAGTGGCGCTCAAGCAGCAGCTTGCGCGTTACGAACAGCAGGTGCTGCGCGACTCGCTCAGCCGCGAGCCGTTGCAGAGCCGGTTCGGTTTCGTGATCGCGTCGGTAATCAACAATTCGATATCACGCCCCTATAACTACGTGACCATCGACCGCGGCTCGGCCGACGGCATTCGTCCTGAAATGGGCGTCATGGACCAGAACGGTATCGTAGGGGTGGTTAATGTCGTGGGGCCTCATTACTCACGCGTGATCTCGTTGCTGAATCCGAACTTCCGGCTGTCGTGCAAGCTCAAGAACGGCGACGCCTTCGGCTCGCTTGTCTGGGACGGCAAGGATCCCGGTGAGGCTTTGCTTGAGGAGCTGCCGAAACACAGCCGGTTCCGTCGCGGCGACACCATAGTGACTTCAGGATATTCGGCCGTATTCCCCGAAGGGATACCGGTTGGCGTGATAAAAGGGAGCGCACATGGCGGTGACGACAACTTCTTCACGCTGCGCATTGGTCTGTTCACCGATTTCCCGTCCCTCTCTACCGTGAAAGTGATATCGAACACAGACCTTGCCGCGATACGTGAAATTGAGAATGACCCCGATGCAGAATCATCGGCAGGTAACTGACGTTTTCGCGGCACGTAATAATACGATATGGTCAAGGAATTCATTAAATATGCGTTGATGTTCGTCATCCTCGTGGTGGCGCAGGTGGTCGTGTTCAACCATCTGTGTCTGTTCAACGTGGCCATACCGTTGGTGTTCATCTATTTCATAGTGAAACTGCCCACGAGCCTGGGGACGAACTGGACCATAGCGCTGTCGTTCCTGCTCGGATTCACGGTCGACGTGTTTTCCAATTCGCCGGGCATGAACGCGCTTGCCTGCACTGTCTGCGGCGCGGTGCGCATGCCGGTGCTCAGGCTGTATTATCCGCGCGAAGAGGATATGTCGGCTCCCGAACCCTCGCCGCGTACCCTCGGCCCCGCGCCGTTCATGAAATATGCGGCCACGCTGACAGCCCTTTACTGTCTGCTGTTCTTTTTCATCGAGGCGTTCGCCTTCTACAACTGGGGACTTATGCTGGCCCGTGCCGCCGCGTCGGCACTGCTGACGTTCATCATCATCATGGCCATAGAGTCAGTGACCGCAGTGCGCCGCTGATCTCCTCCGCTGCGGGCATTTCCCGCATATCCGTGCTGACGCGGATACTCAAAATTTCTTCACTCTCCCGATGCGCAAGGATTACAGATTAGAAAAACGAAAATATGTAGTCGGCGGTTTCCTGCTTGTTATTGCCGTCATATATGTGGCGCGCCTTTTCGCGTTGCAGATTTCAGACAGCAAATACAAGGATTACGCCGACAACAACGCCTTCCTTAAAAAGACGGTATATCCGTCGCGCGGCCTCATATATGACCGTAACGACTCGCTGGTTGTGTTCAACCAGCCGGCCTACGACGTCATGATGATTCCGCGCGATGTGCATGATTTCGACACCATCGATTTCTGCCAGACACTTCAGATAACCCCGGCGCAGTTGCGCGAGCGTCTGGCCGACATGCGTGCCTCGTCAAGCTACTCGTCGTACACGCCGCAGACACTGCTCACGCATCTGTCGGCGCGCGATTACGGACGTCTGCAGGAGAAACTGTACCGCTACCCCGGATTCTTCATCCAGAAACGCATCCTGCGCCAGTACAACTATGACTGCTCGGGCAACCTGCTCGGCAATATCCGCGAGGTATCGCAGGCCGACATAGACCGCGACGAGTATTATGAGCGCGGTGACTATTGCGGCGACCTCGGCATCGAGAAAAGCTACGACAAGTTCCTGCGCGGCGTGAAAGGGAAGGAGATACTTATCCGCGACGCACGCGGCCGCATCCGCGGCCGTTACGAGGAGGGTGCGCACGACGTAGCGCCCGTGTCGGGACGTGACCTGAAACTGAGCATCGACATCAATCTGCAGCGCTATGCCGAGAGCCTTATGGTCAACAAAATCGGCGCTGTGGTGGCTATCGAGCCGGAGACAGGCGAAATTCTGGCCATGGTGTCGGCGCCGAGTTACAAGCCGGCGTCGCTTATCGGGCGTCAGCGCGGCAAGAACTACAAAGAGCTTGTGAACGACCCGCTGAAACCGCTGTTTGACCGCGCTCTGCAGGGGGCATATCCTCCCGGTTCCACATTCAAGCCGTCGCAAGGTCTGATATTTCTTCAGGAGGGGATTGTGACCACCTCCACGCTTTATCCCTGTTACCGCGGATTCATCAACGGCGGCCTGCGTGTGGGATGCCACGGTCATGCCTCGCCCATAGCGCTCAAGCCTGCGTTGCAGACGTCGTGCAACGCATATTTCTGCTGGGGTTTCAAGGC
>CALJBF010000186.1 GCA_938027385.1 uncultured Porphyromonadaceae bacterium
ACCTTTGTCTCCGCATCGTCCTGTCGCAATCAGAAGTACCGGTGAAATTTATATCAGGACCGGGAGCGGCGACACGCTTGCCACTGATCTGGAAGTCGATGCGATAGTGAGGGATGCGTCTTTCGGAGCTAAATCAGAAATGGAGGTACCAGGTACGAGTTTCAATGACATCAATCTTGATTCCATCGCGTCTTACCGTAGTTATCTCCGCGATTTCAATCGGCCTCTGTCATTCCCGACTTTGAATGATGAAGAATTTTGTCGAAAACTGAACATTGTTCTCTCCTCCGGCAAGCTCTCATACGGTAGCCTCTTGATGTTCGGCAAACGGGAATCGCTGCTTGGCGCATTACCTAATTTCTGGATAGATTATATGGAGATACCGGGTAATTCGTATGCCACGGCCTCGCAACGTTACACCTACCGTATGCCCGAGCAGGAAAATGTCTGGGATAGTTTCCAATTGATAATACATCGTTTACGCAATTTCGTGGATGCCCCCTATGTGGAAGGCCCCGGTATATTCGGCGTAGAGGATAATTCCCGCCTCTTCTGTTTGCGGGAAGGATTGGTGAACTTATGTGCTCACTCCGACTACTTTGCATCAGCCCATCCTACTATAAGAGTATTTGATGACAGGATTGTGATGCAGAATCCGGGCCGGTTTATTCTGGATGCTGACGAATTTCGCACTCGCATGCTGTCGTTGCCGCGTAATCCCAGCATCATCCGACTGTTCCGTCACCCGAAACTATCTGAAAACGCGGGATATGGAATAGATAAGATATCAGATTGGAAAAGGCTTACGGGAAAGAGTGTACTCTTTGAAAGTGACATGCTTATCTCTACCGTTACTTATCCCTTGGCAATGATTGAGGGTTCAAGCTGTCATGGTGCGGATAATGTTACGAATGACAATCAGACAACCCGGGAAAGATTGGTAGCCCTGATAAAAGAAAATCCTCGGATTACGAGGGCAACTTTATCTAAAAAACTCGGAATTTCCTCATCTAACGTGCAATTCCATATGGAAAGACTGAAATCGGAGGGTGTCATCGAACGTATCGGTTCGCCAAGAAACGGGTATTGGAAATTCCTCTCCGATTAGGTCAGATAATAGGTCAGATAATAGGTCAGATAATAGGTCAGATAATAGGTCAGATTTTAGACTGTAAACTGGCCAGAACACTCGCATAAGCATTAGAATAAATAATTTATCTTTAAGTGTATTTCATGTGAATTTTGAGGTATAAAATAAGACAGAAATGAGTGCAAGTCCGATAATCGACATATTCACGGCCGACGTTTCGTCGTCGTTGCCGCTCCCCTATTCAGACCAGGGGATACAGGCCGGGTTCCCTTCGCCGGCCGACAATTACATCACCGAAACCATAGACCTGAACGTGGAACTTGTCAGGCATCCGGCATCCACGTTCTATGGCCGCGTAAACGGAGACTCCATGATCGACGAGGGGATAACCACAGGCGATATCCTCATAATCGACCGCTCGCTCGAACCGATGAACGGCGATCTGGCCGTGTGCTCGATTGACGGCGAGTTCACGCTCAAGCGCATCAAGTTCGAGCGCAACCGTGTTTGGCTGATTCCTGCAAACGAGATGTACGACCCTATACTTGTCACCCCCGAGAACAAGTTTTCGGTCTGGGGCGTGGTCACCCACACCATCAGGAACAACAGGCGCCCCCGTCGGCCGTTCCGGTAACCTTATGCGTCAGGCGCCCCGATAAACCATAGCACGCCGCGGTTTGTTGATATTCATAGGTAATACAAAAATATCTAACTGTTTTATTTATGAAGAATCTCAGCAGACTGCTCGGGGTCACGGCGCTTGTGGCCGGAGCGATGTTTTTGCAGGGCGCGGCCGACAAGGCATCGGCCTGTACGCGCGTCACATTTGTCGGCGACAGCGGAATCGTCATCACAGGGCGTTCGCTTGACTGGCGCACGCCGATACCCACCAATATCTATGTGTTTCCGCGCGGTCTTCAGCGTGCGAGTTATAATGTGCCCGACAAGTCGATAAGCTGGACGTCGGTCTACGGGTCGGTGTGTGCCGTGGGCTATGACTGCGGCGTCACCGAAGGCCTTAACGAGAAGGGGCTGGCCGTGAATCTGCTCTATCTCCCGGGTACATCGTATGCCTCTGAGGGCGACACGCGCCCGTTCATGTCGACGTCGCTATGGGCAGCTTATGTGCTCGATAATTTCGCTACCACGGCCGAGGCTGTGGCTCAGCTCCGGCTTGACCGTTTCCAGATAAACGCCCCCTCGATGCCCGGCGGGTCGGCAACCACGCTGCACATGGCCATATCGGATTCAACCGGCAACAGTGCCATAATAGAATATGTCGACGGCAAGCTGGAGATCCACGAGGGGCACCAGTATCAGGTTCTCACTAATGCGCCCCCTTACGACCAGCAGGTAGCCATATCGGATTACTGGAAGACAGTCGGCGGCATGCACATGTTGCCCGGCACAAACCGCAGTCAGGACCGTTTCGCGCGCGCCACGTTTTATCTTGGCGCGCTCCCCAAAGACTCCAGTCACAAGGTGGCACTTGGCGGGGTGGCAGGCATCATTGCCAATTGCTCGGTGCCGACCGGTATTTCGGTTTCCGACCAGCCCGAGATCTCGACAACGCAGTGGCGCTCGATTTCTGACCAGAACGAATGCGTGTATTATTTCCATGTCATCAACTCGCCAGGCACGTTCTGGGTAAAACTGCATGAGTTCGACCTCTATCCCGGCGCGCCGGTAATGCGCCTTGACGTGTTCAATGCCAAGAAAGACCTGGTGGGCAATGTCATCAGTGATTTCCGCCAGACCAAAGATTTCACCCCGATGTATGAGATGACCCCCGAGGTGGCAGCACGCCTCATGGGCGACGAATGAGGGGTTTCTCCTGAAACTGCCGCACTCCACCGATGAAAAATAGTGAGGCTGTATCCGCGTCGCGGATACAGCCTCACGGCTTATCTGG
>CALJBF010000187.1 GCA_938027385.1 uncultured Porphyromonadaceae bacterium
ATGTGGCTACAAAGAAAGTGAGTCATTACGAGTCTATGCCGCAGTTGATGATTCTCCAGAACTGACAATCTCTGCTCCTTCAGGATCTAAGGTAACCAAGATAACCTTCACATTGAGTCAAGGAGCATTCAGCCTCGAATCAGGCCAAAGAGGTTCGTATAGCAACGGCATGTGGCAATATGGTACGGGGCTTGAATCTGTGAAGTTCACATGTTCTGCACAAACTCGTGTAACCCAAATTGGTGTTACCCTGAGTGACAATGGTGGTTCTACTACTACCTATGTTGCCAAACCCAAAATCAGTCCCGATGGTGGCGAAATCGATGAGTACACCAATATCTCCCTGAGTAGCGCTACATCCGGCGTTCAGATGCACTATTCGTGGGACGGGGGTGTCACTTACCAGGATGGTTTCAATCCCACACCTCAGGCTGGCACTCTGCAGGCCTATGCCACTAAAGATGGGGTGTCATCGGAAATGGCTTATGCCGTATTCACCATGGCCTCAACCGGGGGTGATGATCCTGATCCTGTAACCCCGATAACAGGCAAAGGTTGGCAACTCGTCACCTCTGTTTCACAGCTCGCTGTCGGCGATAAGGTAATCGTTGCCAACCAGGATGCCACCACAGCGATGTCAACAGAGAAAAAGGATAATAATCGTCCATCTACAGAAGTCACATTCAATGATGACAAATCGGTTATCCTTAATCCCTCTGTATCCGTACTTCAACTCAAAATAGGTGGTGCAATGGATGCCTGGACGTTTGAAACACTCAACTATCTTGGTGAAGATGGGAATGGCTATCTTGGCAGTGTTGACAATTCCAGCAAGAGCAGTAAAAATTATTGTCAGGTAAAAGCTACTGTTACATCCGGTTGTAAGGCTAAGATCACTATCGATGCCACTACAAAGGCAGCCACCGTGCAGTTTAACTCAACGGGTACCACTGTAAGCAATTATTTGCGATACAACAACGGTTTGTTTGCTTGCTATAAAACAGCTACATCTCAGGATCCCGTATTCATTTACAAATGGGTAGAAGATGAGACCCCCACGGAAGAGAAACCTGCAGTGCCTGTTGTCACTACCGATAACAACGTCACAATCTCTGACGGCGATGAGGTGACACTGCCTTACGGTACTAAAATCACGGTTTATTCTGCCGGTGCCGATTTTCTTGTTGACGCCGAGGGGAATATGCTGGAGGGAAATACTCATACTTTCACTCTTACAGAAAATGTGATTTGCGAGTATTATGGCATGAACGACAAAGGGGATAGCGACCATGTATACTTCATGATTAATGTGGCCAAGGCCGATCTGACCGTGAAGTTTGGTTCGACTGAAGTTGCCGCCGGTGAGTCATACACTGTTGCCGAGGGCACAGAGCTTACGCTCACAACCACTACCGGTACTACACTCACCGTTTTTGACGAGAATCTTGAGGCTGTTGCAACCATCGATGGCAAGTCTCTAAAATACACCGTAACGGAAGATTGCATCCTCACATTTGAGGCTACAACGCCCGCTGCCGGTACTTCAACCATGATTGAAGAAGTTCTGTTTGTCATCGACCAGAACGCCTATGCTGACGCTTTCACTCTTGTGACTTCAACAGACGAAATCACCGACCGTGACGAGTATGTGCTGATGTACACTGACAAGAATGGCAAGAACTATGCCATGGCCAATACATACACCACCACACAGAATCGTTATTTATCGGCAGATACAGATGTGACAGTAAGCGGCACTCAACTCAATGCCACCGAAAATACAATGATTTTCACATTCGTGACTATCGATGGAAAGCGTTACCTCATGGTCGACAACTATGGTAACGACGGTTTCAAGTATATGTCGGGTCGTACCGGTGGCAACAATTACACAGATTTGAAGGACGCAATTTCAGATCTTGGTGTAGTGACTGCCACCATCACCGATAGTGGCAGTGCAGATATATGTTTTGTAAATGCACTGAACGGCGAAAGCCCAAGGTATCTCAGATTCAACAACAGTGCCTCTCCCAAGTGTTTTTCATTATATAAAGCTTCGGATGCAGTAAAACTCTATAAACGCGAGTTTGCAATGCCCGCGCCTATGGAGGCTCATACCGATACGCACTTTGTGATTACGAGCAACGGTGGCACTCTCTATGTAAAAGAGTTCGAAGGTCTCAAGCCCGGTGTGGAGATTACTCCGAAAGCCGTGCACACCGCTCTTGACGGTTTCGTGCCTCAGACCGGCGACTGGACTAAAGAGATTGCCTCAGTAGAATCATATCAGACTGTTGAAGCATACGTTGAGCACAAAGGCCGCGTAAGCGATATCCTCAGCATCAACCTGCATCCCGGGGGTGGTACATCTACCGGTATCGAGAATGTGGGTGCCGACGTGGAGGGCGCTGTAGAGTATTTCAACCTGCAGGGCATGCACATCAGCGAGCCGGCCAAGGGCCAGGTGGTAATCCGCCGTCAGGGCGCCAAGGTAGAGAAAATCGCCGTGCGCTGATAAACGACATTGAGCCGGCTCCGTGCCGGACCGGATGATACGGGCGCCGTGACTTCCCCACCGGGGAGTCGCGGCTCTCTCTTTATGTAGCGCGGCCCAATGGCGGTGGCTCTATATGGGAAGAGGGAAGGAACAC
>CALJBF010000188.1 GCA_938027385.1 uncultured Porphyromonadaceae bacterium
CCCCTTCTATGAGAACATCCTTGGTCTGAAATGTTTTGCCATCGAGGAAGTCGCTGACCAGAAAGTGAAGACCGCATTCTTCAAGGTCGGACAGACAAAAATCGAGCTGCTTGAGGGCACCGCTCCCGAGAGCGCAATCTCGAAATTCATCGCCAACAACGGCGGTCGCGGCGGCATCCAGCACGTGGCATTCGCCATTGAAGACGGTGTGGCAAACGCTCTGGCCGAGGCCGAGGAAAAGGGTTGTCGCCTGATTGACAAGGCTCCGCGCAAAGGCGCCGAGGGTCTCAACATCGCTTTCCTCCATCCGAAGTCGACCGTAGGCACTCTCGTAGAGCTCTGCGAGGATCCCAAAAAGGCACAGTAAGGCCATCCGGTCTGCGGCCTGTCCTGCATCGCGGCGTCATCGCCGCGATGCCTGATAAAAACCACCAATCAAGAAACATAACAATACATATATGAGCACTCAGCTTGAAAAAATACAGGAACTCATCACCAAACGTGAGGAGGCCCGCGCCGGCGGCGGCGAAAAAGCCGTTCAGAAACAGCATGAGCGTGGCAAATACACTGCCCGCGAGCGTATCGCACAGCTCCTCGACGAAGGTTCGTTCGAGGAACTCGACATGTTCGTGACACACCGTTGCCACAACTTCGGTCAGGAGAAGAAAACATTCCTCGGTGACGGTGTCGTTACCGGTTACGGTACAATCGACGGCCGACTGGTATATGTTTTCGCCCAGGATTTCACCGTGTTCGGCGGCTCGCTCTCAGAGACAATGGCCCAGAAGATCTGCAAGGTCATGGACATGGCCATGAAGATGGGTGCCCCCGTGATCGGTCTGAATGACTCGGGTGGCGCACGTATCCAGGAGGGTATCAACGCCCTGGCCGGCTATGCCGAGATTTTCCAGCGCAACATCATGGCCTCTGGCGTGGTTCCCCAGATTTCGGCCATCCTCGGCCCCTGCGCCGGCGGTGCCGTTTACTCTCCGGCCCTCACTGACTTCACCATCATGGCCAAGGGTATCAGCTACATGTTCCTGACCGGCCCGAAGGTTGTGAAGACCGTTACCGGCGAGGATGTAAGCCAGGAGGATCTGGGCGGTGCAAGCGTACACGCCTCGAAGAGCGGCGTATGCCACTTTGCCGCCGAGGACGGCGAGGATGCCATCAAGATCGTGCGCCAGCTCATCAGCTACATTCCGCAGAACAACCTTGAGGATGCTCCCATGGTTGAGTGCACCGACCCCATCGACCGCATGGAGGACGCCCTCAACGAGATCGTGCCCGAAAGCCCGAACCGTCCCTACGACATGTATCAGGTCATCGGCGCCATCGTCGACAACGGCGAGTTCCTTGAGATCCAGCGCGACTATGCCAAGAACATCATCGTCGGTTTCGCACGTTTCAACGGTCGTTCGGTCGGCATCGTGGCCAACCAGCCCAAGTTCCTGGCCGGTGTGCTTGACTGCAACGCATCGCGCAAGGCCGCACGTTTCGTGCGTTTCTGCGACGCCTTCAACATCCCCATCGTGTCGCTTGTCGACGTTCCGGGTTTCCTGCCGGGTACCGGCCAGGAGTACAACGCCGTCATCCTGCACGGCGCCAAACTGCTTTACGCCTACGGCGAGGCAACCGTGCCCAAGGTGACCGTGACACTGCGCAAGAGCTACGGCGGCTCGCACATCGTGATGAGCTGCAAGCAGCTGCGCGGCGACATGAACTACGCATGGCCTTCGGCCGAAATCGCCGTCATGGGTGGCGCCGGTGCCGTAGAGGTGCTCTATGCCAAAGAGGCAAAGGCATCAGACGACCCCAAGAAGGTGCTCGCCGAGCGTGAGAAAGAGTACAACGACCTCTTCTGCAACCCCTACAACGCCGCCAAGTACGGCTATATCGATGATGTGATCGAACCGCGCAACACACGTTTCCGCATTATCCGCGCCCTTCAGCAGCTGGCCACCAAGCGCGTGACCAACCCTGCTAAGAAACATGGCAACATCCCCCTGTAATTCATCGCTTTCAAGATTCCGTAAAAAATCCGATGAAACGTAAACTGTTTATACTCGCCGCCCTGTTTGCGGTCTGCTGCGGAATAGCCTCCGCGCAGGCCCGCAAGGGGTTGCGCATCAATGAGGTGATGGTCGTCAACGAGTCGAACTACGTTGACGATTACGGCCAGAACGAGGCCTGGATCGAGCTGTTCAACTCAACATTCGGTCCCCTCGAGATCTCGAGCGTCTACATCACCACCGATCCCGCCCAGCCCAAGATGTACCCCGTGCCTCTGGGCGACGTGAACACAAAGATTCCCAAACGCCAGCATGTGATTTTCTGGGCCGACGGCAAACCCACCCGCGGCACATTCCACACAAGCTTTACGCTCGACCCCACTAAAGAGAACTGGATCGGCATCTATGACGCCGACGGCAAGA
>CALJBF010000189.1 GCA_938027385.1 uncultured Porphyromonadaceae bacterium
AAAGTCATGGTGAAATAACCGTGTTTTGTGATATTTTATGACATTAAGGAAGATGAAAGCCGTTTTGTATGGCAGTATCGTCCGGCTTAAAACATTTTAACAATAGGTCAATGTGAATATTTGTAAAAAAAGCCGTACCTTTACAAAAATTTTGCAAAGTCATCACTGACGTTTCGTAACGTCCCATGATATGATAAGAAAGATATTGATATTTCTTGCTTTGGCGCTTGCCCTCGGCGCGGTTGACGCGGCGGCCCAGGTTGAGTTCAAAAGAGGACTCGAACAGGTGTCGTTCATCCCCAAAGGGCAATGGATCACAGGCGTGAGCGTGAGCTTTTCGCAATCCAACCAGAACAGATACCAGTTCCTGATAATCGAAAACCTCTCGGGCGACGCCTATACATTCAAGGTGAGCCCGATGCTGATGTACGCTTTCAAGGCCGACATGGCTGCAGGCGGCAAATTCGCATATACCCGCACCCGCACCCGGTTGGATCAGGCCGACATCGTGCTTGACTCGGAGTCGGATTACGGTGTCGACAATCTTTATGCCATCTCGCAGAACTATTCGGCAATGGCGTGTTTCCGCAACTATTTCAGTCTCGGCAAACAGCGCCGTTTCGGCTTTTTCAATGAGGTGCAGCTGCAGATAGGGGGCGGACAGTCGAAAATCTGCAACGGCCGCGGGGTGGACCTCACCGGTACTTTCGAAGACAACTGGAACGTGAACATCGGTCTGGCTCCGGGCATGATAATGTTCCTGAACAACTATTCGGCCATCGAGGTCAATGTCGGCGTGCTCGGTTTCAATTACAATCACACAAAGGCCACGACCGACCAGATATATCTGGCCAAGCGTGAGTCGAAATCGGCCAACTTCCGCATCAATCTTTTCTCGATAATGTTCGGTGTGGCGTTTTACCTGTAATTTCCCCATGAAATGAAAAAGACAATCATCATCATGCTTGTGGGCCTTGTGGCCGCTGTGATGCCGGGGAAGGTAAAAGCCGACATCATCGACAAGGTTCCGGTGCTCGGATCCATGGCGCGCTCGCCGAAGATAATGCTCGACAGTCTGGCGCTCACGAATCCCGACCTTAAGGAGACCGTTATCGTAGGGGGCGATACCGTGCCCATCATTCTGCCCCAGAAAAACTATGGCCGGTATGACCGAGGTCTTTACAACTACCTGTTCATACCCAAGGGGCAGTGGTCGTTCGGCCTGATGGCCTCATACGGCGAATTCAGCACCGACGACTACCAGCTGCTTTCGGTGCTTACGAATCTCGACCTTAAGATAAAGGCATACTCAATCCAGCCCTCAATCTCATATTTCATCGGCAACAACCAGGCCATCGGCCTCAAGTTCAACTACACCAAGATGAATCTCGACATGCCCTCGATGGGTCTCGACATCATGGCCGACATGTCGTTCACGCTCTCTGACGTGAGCTACTACTCGAACAACTACACCACATCGGTGTCATACCGTAATTATGTAGGTCTGGGGCGTCAGCGCCGGTTCGGCGTGTTCAACGACGTTGACCTGTCGTTTGGTTCCGGGTCGTCAAGGTTCAAACGCTATTACAACGGCGAGCTGCGCGACACCCGCACCAATTCGGTCACGGCATCGCTGAATTTCTCGCCGGGCCTGTGCGTGTTCATAATGGACTATGTGAGTTTCAATGTGTCGTTCGGCGTGTTCGGCGTGCAGGTGCATCACGAGAAACAGCATACCAACGGATACCTTGACGGCACGCGGTTCTCGTCGGGAGCCAATTTCCGATTCAACATCTTCAACATCAATTTCGGCATGGCCGTCTACATCTGATCTGTAAATATCATGTCCAGACATATAACTGACCGGTTTTTAATTGCTCTGACAGCATTGCTGGCGCTTGTGGCCACAGGCTGTATCAAGAACGACATACCATATCCGCGCATACAGGCCAACTTCACCGAGTTCGAGGCCGAGGGCCTTGCCTCGCCCGCGGCCATAGACACCGTGAACCGCATCATCACGCTCAGCCTCACGGAAGAGGCCGACATACGCGCGGTCAACGTGACCTCATACGCCATCTCGCCGGGCGCCACCCTGGAATACGGCAACCTGGCCGAACCTCTTAACCTCACCCGTCCCTATGTGGTGACACTGTTCCGCTATTACAGCTACGACTGGGTGATACGTGCCGAGCAGACCATCGAGCGCTATTTCACGGTCGAGAACCAGATCGGCGCCACTGTCATCGATGCCACGGCGCGCCGTGTCATAGTCACTGTTCCAGAATCGTCGGGGGCCTCGAAAGTGAAGGTGCTTTCACAGAAACTCGGCCCGCAGGGCTCACTTGAGACACCCTATCTCGTGGGGCAGACGGTAGACATGACCCAGCCTGTCATCATCGACGTGCAGGCCTGGGGCGAACGCCAGCAGTGGGAGGTATTCTGCGAAACGGTGAAGAGCACCGTCAACACCCAGTCAGTCGACGCCTGGACCCAGGTGGCCTGGGTGTACTGTTCGGCTGTAGAGGGGCGTGACAACGGTGTGGAATACCGCAAGGCCGGTTCCGAGGAATGGACCAAGGCACCAGCCTCGTGGATTACCGACAACGGCTCGACTTTCAGCTGCCGCCTGATAAACCTTACTCCCGAGACCGAATACGAGACACGCGCATATTCAGATGACGAACGCGGCGCCGTGCTTTCGTTCACTACCGGCAACATGCCGTTTATCCCCAACATGAGTTTCTCCGAATGGTCCAAACCGGGCAAGTTCTGGTGCCCCTGGGCCGAGGGTACCGAACCTTACTGGGATACCGGCAACAAGGGCGCGGCCACGCTCGGCGACGGAAACGTCTTCCCGACCGACGACACCTCCACCGGCACCGGACAGGCATGTCTCATGCAGACCCGTTTCATCGGCATCGGTGTGCTGGGCAAACTCGGCGCCGGCAGTATTTTTGCCGGCACATACGTGAAGACCGTGGGCACAAACGGCGTGCTGTCGTTCGGGCGCCCCTTCGACATGCGCCCCACAAAACTGCGCGGCTATGTGAAATACAAATCGGTGCCCATAGACTACGCGCAGGCGCCATACGAAAATCTCAAGGGGGAGCCGGATACCTGCATCATCTGGTGTGCGCTTGTGGATTCGGCCGAGCCGTTCGAGATCCGTACCTCGCCATCAGACCGGCACCTCTTCAATCCCGACGGCCCGGAAGTGATCGCCTACGGCAGTTTTCAATCGGGCAAGGATATTCCGTCATACGTTCCGTTCGAGATTGAACTCAACTATCGGTCGACCTCGCGTGTTCCGAAATATATCCTCATGGTGGCTTCGGCCAGCAAGTACGGCGACTATTTCACCGGAGGCAACGGCTCTGACCTGTATATTGACGATTTCGAGCTGTTATACGATTACTGATCACTTTCAAGACACACTAAACATACTGACATGAAACTCGCAGACATGATAAAGGGCGCGGTGCTCGGCTGTGCCGTCTGTGCCTCGGCTCTTACAGCCTCGGCCGACTCGCTTATGTTCGACAATCCCGACAATAAGGCATATTTCGGTGCCCGCGTGGCTCTCGACATCTCGTCGGCCGCAAACGGTGGTGACTTCTACAGCAACAAGACCGGTTTCGCCGTCGGGGCGATCTACAATATCCCCATCAAGGCCAATTTCTATTTCGAACCCGGGCTTTCGCTCTTCTATGACGTGTTCGGCACAATGATACTTAAGATGGATTACCCCAGCTCAGCCCCCGGAAGCACTATTGAACCGGGCAGCCCTGATGACCTGGAGGGTGCCAGAATGTACCAGATTGACGGCACGATCCGCAACCTCGGTTTCCGCGTGCCGCTGAACTTCGGCTATCATTTCGATTTCGGCGAGGATCTGCGTGTAAGGGTGTTCACCGGCCCGCAGATCAACGTGAGCTACTTTGCCCGCTATTACCAGAACCGCACCTACACGCCGTTCAGCGGCGAGATAAAGTCGTCGTCGCGCTCGGCGTTCGGCACCGGCGGTTTCAAGCATTTCGACGCACAGTGGAACATCGGCGCCGGCCTTGATTACGGTAATTATTCGATTGACCTGGCCGGCTCTATCGGCATGACGCGCCTCTGCGACGCAGTCGAGCCGTTCCGCAAGAACATACGCCGCAACATCTTCTCGATAACTCTCGGTTATAATTTCTGAAGACTCCTTTTACAGGCGCCCGGAGTCGCGGTAAGAGAAATACCCTCCGGGTCCTACAATGACGTGGTCATGTATGCTGATGTCGCATATCTTGGCCACGTCAATTATTTTGCGGGTCAGGCGGTCATCCTGGGGCGACGGTACAAGATTCCCCGACGGGTGGTTGTGCACAAGAATCAGTCCTGACGACAGGTGGTCTATGGCACTTTTGGCTATCAGCCGGGCGTCCACAACCGTAGCGGCAAGGCCTCCGCGCGCCATGCGCTCGGCGAACTGCACGCGGTTCGCGTGGCTGAGATGCAGAATCCAGAACTCCTCGCAGTTAAGATGCGCGAGCTTGGGGCGCATGTAGCGGTAGACATCCTCGCTTGACGTCATCTGCGGGTCCCTTACGCCGAAGTCGGCCTGGCACCGGGCACCGAATGTCATCGCCGCCACAAGCAGGGTGGCTTTAGCCTGCCCCACACCTTTGTATGACCTGATGAAATCGTGCACCGAACGGCGCGCCAGCACACGCAGGCGGTTGTCGTTGTCGGCAAGAATCTCGCGGGCCAGCTCAAGTACCGATTTGCCCGGCACGCCCGAGCCGAGCAGCAGCGCCAGCAGTTCGGCGTCGGAAAGGGCGTCGAACCCCTGGCTGAGGGCTTTCTCGCGCGGTTTGTCGTCGTCGGCCATCTCGCGTATCATCATCGGCGCGCGGCGGCTGTCATCTTCCAGACCGGTGTTGTATTTCTTAGGTTCCATGGCGGAGGAGGGGATATGTGTTTTTATGTGTCTGAATCGTGTGTTTGTATTTATTTGCCTTTTCGGAGTGCAATCTCTTCGGCCTCGTCGCGCCCCCGGCCCATGACTATCTTCAGGAAGAAAGCCTTCAGGAATCCACAACCGTAGCCGCCGAGCTGTATCATCGACGCGGGCACCGCCTTCGCGGCGATCGTGAGCGAGCGCGTGGCCACCAGGGCGCACACCAAAATCGCCACGATATACAGCCCCAGAGGCAACAGCCACCAGGGCGACCATACCACGGCCATCACGAGCATGAACAGGCATCCGAGCACGAAGGCGGCGGGCAGCAGGTGTACGGCTTTCAGCGAGTCGGGGTAGAGCAGTTTCAGCGTTATGCGCGACATGCCGAAGACGTAGACCTGACGGGCGAACTTGCGGAAATCGACACGACGCTTGTGGTATACCGGCAGGTCGGGGTAAAGACCGATCGAGAATCCGGCCTGGCGGATGCGGGTTGACATGTCTATGTCTTCCGAGAACATCTCCCGGAACCCCCCGACATGACGGTAGACCTCGCGCGAGAAACCCATGTTGAATGTGCGCGGGGTGAATTTCTCAAGACTCACCTTGCCGCCGCGTATGCCGCCGGTGGTGAGAAACGATGTCATGACGTGGTTTATGGCCTTCTGCGTAGTGGTGAACGACTTGTCGGCCGCGTCGGGGCCTCCGAAACAGTCCCACGGTTCTTCAGCCATCATCTGCGAGAGTTTCTCGAAATAGTCGTGCGGAATCACGCAGTCAGAGTCGAAGAATATGAAATAATCGCCCGTGGCGCGCTCCAGGCCGTAGTTGCGGGCTATCGAACGTCCCTCGTTCTCTTTCGCGAAATATCTTACAGGGAGACCCTGGGTAGCGTAGCGGTC
>CALJBF010000190.1 GCA_938027385.1 uncultured Porphyromonadaceae bacterium
AGGTTGAAAATCACGTTTGTGAAATGCATCTCGTCGACATTGACTATGGCGTTGTCGGCGTCAAGATGCGCGTCAAGGCGGCCGCCGTATTTCTCGACTTTCAGCCTGAAAGTGTTGATCACGTTCGAGATTACCGAGTTCGCGTCGACATCCTGGAACCTCAGTGTGGCCTTGGTCTTGTCGAACATCGACATCTGCAGCACCTTCTCCACCTGAAAACGCAGGCGTTTGGTCTCGTCGTTTATGACACCCGAAATATGCTGGAGCATGGCGGGCGACTTGCGCACCGAGGCATCGTTAAGCATCTGCGCGGCCAGCGAGATGGTCGATATGGGGGTCTTGAACTCGTGGGTCATGTTGTTGATGAAGTCGTTCTTCATCTCGGTGAGTTTCTTCTGCCTGAACGCCAGGATGATAGTGTAGAGGAACACAATCACCAGAATGAATGTGAAGATGAACGACGGAATCATGAACTTCACCGAGCTGAGGATATATTTCGTTTTCGACGGGAAATATACCTTCAGGTAGTTCTTCACCTGCTGGGGGTCGTTGCGGAAGAGCGACTGCACGAACATCGAATTATCGAGCGAGGTCGATTCGGTGCTTTTGAATCCGGTGGTCTGGTACAGGGCATGCCCGTTGCGGTTCACCACCGCGAACTCGAACGGCAGCTCCAGGCCGTTGTTCACCAGCTCTCGCCTGAGGTAATTGCGCACGGCCGTAGAGTCGGCGCGCTCCTCGATGGGGCGGTCAGCCGCCTTGTTCATGATGTTTATTATCACATCGTCTATCACCCCTTTCTGATAGAGGTACTGCCCTTTCAGTTCTTCGCGCATTGAATTGTAGCTCGATTCAAGGGCATCGGCCTGACTGCGCTGCAGATTGTAGATCTTGTCCGGATTGGCGCGCAGAGTCACATCGCCCATGAGGCCGCTGTGGGTGGTGAACGAGTATTTTACGCCGCCGAGCCGCGAGGTGCCTCCGTATTGCGACGACAGCGACACCGATTCAACCTGCGCCACATCTTCTTCGAGGAAATATTTTGCCTCGTCCTGCTCAAGCAGCGACGATACGGCATACAGACTGCGCCTCACCCCCTCGGTAAACTGGTCGTCACGCATCCTGATCATGCTTTCCATATACATGATCTGGATATAGAGCAATCCCAGCAACGTGAGGGCCATAAGCACAGCCAGAAGCCATATAGTGGATTTCTTCATTGTCTAACGAATGTTACAGTAAGCTAAAGAATGTATCTGCCGCGCCATGACCGTGTTTGCAACTCGCACGGATATGTTGACAAAATCGCGACACGATTTAACACTTCGGCTCAAAATTAACATTTCAGACCCATTTTAACAAAATATTTTTCTGCATTTGGTTGGTTTTCCGTGCATTTTTGTGGCGTAATGTCAGATGAACACCTCCCGATTGGAATATAAGCACGGATTTTTGTAATTTTGCAACCGATCCAGAGGCCGTTCCCCGGCAGTATAGTCCCGGAGAGGTTTCCTGCTTATATCTGATGAAAAGTAAAGACAATTTAACACCTGACTCACCTGCCCTGCCATCCGGAAATCTCCCCCACGGCACAGGTGAACGACATGCGTGCCGGCGCCTCTTCTCGTCGTTCGTGCGCATCGGCGCCTTCACTTTCGGTGGCGGATGGGCCATGATTTCGCTGATAGAGCGCGAGGTGGTTGAAAACCGCCGCTGGATTCCGCGCGAGGAATTTCTGGACCTGCTTGCCGTGGCCCAGTCATTGCCCGGCATACTGGCTGTGAACATCGCCGTAGCCGTCGGCGACAGGCTTAAAGGGATGCGTGGCTCGGTGGCGTCCGCCCTCGGCACCATTCTGCCCAGTTTCTTGATAATCCTGTTGATTGCCGTATTCCTGACCCCCGACCTGATTCAGCACAACAAGGTCATATCATCGGTGTTCATGGGGATCAGGCCGGCGGTTGTGGCCCTGATTGTGGTGCCGGTAATCAAGTCGGCACGCTCGGCACGGCTCGGATGGAAGACGCTCTGGATTCCGGTAGTGGTGGCTCTGCTCATCTGGTCGAAGATCCCCTGGATCTCCAACCCCATATTATATATTGTCATCGGCGGAGTCTGCGGCTGGTTGTGGCTGCGCCGCCAGGAACGACGCCTGTCCACGGCAGCGTTAGACCGTAAGGAAAAGGAGGAGGGAGTATGATTTATCTGCGTCTTATATGGAGCTATCTTAAGATAGGACTCTTCGGTTTCGGCGGGGGATATGCCATGCTGTCTCTGATTGAGAATGAGATTGTCGGCCCGGGATGGATCACCGAAAAGATGTTTACCGACATCGTGGCGATCTCGCAGATGACCCCGGGACCCATAGGCATCAACTCGGCCACATATATCGGTTATGCCGCCCCTATCCATGCCGGATATGCCTCACCGCTGTGGGGCTTGCTCGGGTCGGTAATCTGCACGCTTGTGGTTGTGCTGCCGTCGTTCCTGCTTGTGGCTTACACGAGCCATTTCATCAGGCGACATAAAGAAAGCGTGACAATCAGGGGCATATTCATGGGTTTGCGGCCTGTGGTGATAGGACTTATCGCGTCGGCGGCGCTCCTGCTCATGAACGGCGAGAATTTCGGCCACGGTAACCGCGAGATACTGATTTCGGTCGTCATAGCCGTGGTGGCTCTGGCCGTGAATCTCACCACACGCATCCACCCGATACTCATTATCGTGCTCTCGGGTGTTGCAGGTTTCTTTATCTACTACTTCTGACAACTTGGTTATGACATACGACGAGACTATCGCGTTCCTATACAGTCAGACCCCGCAGTTCCAGCAGATCGGGGCGGCAGCCTACAAGCCGGGACTTGGCACGGTCATCGCGCTTTCAGAAAAATTCGGCAACCCGCACAGGCGCCTCAGATGCATACACGTCGGGGGCACCAACGGCAAAGGGAGCACGGCCCATTCGCTGGCATCTGTATTGCAGGCCGCCGGGTTCAAGGTGGGGCTGTTCACATCGCCGCATCTTCTCGATTTCCGCGAACGCATACGCATTAACGGCAACATGATACCGCGTGAGGAGGTTACGGGATTTGTGGAACGGTGCCGGGAGTGCGACGCACTTGCGGCGAAACCCTCGTTCTTCGAGCTTACAACCGTGATGGCTTTCGACTGGTTCGCCCGCGAGAAGGTTGATGTGGCTGTGATAGAGGTCGGACTCGGCGGACGTCTCGATTCCACCAACATCATCACCCCTGAACTGTCGGTCATCACCAACATCTCGCTTGACCATGTGGCCCAGCTTGGCGACACCCTGCTGCAGATAGCATCCGAGAAGGCTGGTATCATCAAACCCGGCGTGCCCGCTGTCATCGGCGAGGCCGACGGCAAGGTACGGGAGGTATTCGAGCGCAAAGCCGCCGAAGTCGGGGCACCGGTAAGGTTTGCCTGCGACGGCGGCATCTTTGAGCCCGGAGGCGAACCGCGGTTAGCTGACACTCCGCGCGGCGAACGTCTCACGGCAGATACGCGCACATTCGGGCCTGTGGAGTTCGAACTTACCGGCGACTGCCAGAAACGTAATCTTGCCACTATAATGTGCGCGCTCGAACAGTTGACTGACCGTTTCACCGTCACACCCGTTTCTGTCTGTACCGGTCTGGCCACTGTCATCGAATCAACCGGTCTTGCCGGCAGATGGATGACCCTTTCGCAAACACCGCTCACCATCTGCGATACCGGCCATAACATCGGCGGTTGGGAATGGCTCGGCCCGCGTCTGGCATCGCACCAGGGGAAACTGATAATGGTCATCGGGTTTGTGAACGACAAAGACACCTCGCATATCCTGCCCCTTATGCCGCGCGACGCGGAATATATTTTCACCCGGGCCTCTGTGCCCCGTGCCCTCCCGGCCGAAGAACTTGCCATCCGGGCTGAATCAGCCGGACTGCGGGGACGCACGGCGCCCGATGTGGAGACCGCACTTGTCATGGCCCGCGAGGCGGCCGGGGCTGAAACGGATGCCATGATCTTCGTCGGGGGGAGCACATTTATTGTCGCCGACGCCCTGCGGTGTTTCTGACGCGGCACACTCTGCTTACGCCGCAGAAACCATAGGCGCCTGAGGTTGTTATATAGTCAGTAACGTTTATTTATGAGAAAACTGACTGTCATGGCAACAAACAACAGCAATAGAAGACGTGTGGTGGTGATCGGCGGCGGATTTGCCGGCCTGAACTTCGTGAAACATCTTGATGCCGATAAATTCGATGTCACGCTGGTCGACGAACATAACTATCACAGTTTCCCACCGCTGTTCTATCAGGTGGCGTCGGCCGGTCTTGAGCCGTCAAGTATCTGTTTCCCGCTGCGCCGTGAACTTCGCAAACGCCACGGTCATCGCATCAATTTCTGTATGGGGCGTGTCAGGACTATCGATGTATCGCGCCGTTGCGTGCATACGCGGCGCGACACGTTGCCGTATGACATCCTCGTCATTGCCGCCGGCACAACAAGCAATTTTTTCGGGCTCAAGGAGCTTGATAAACATGTCTACACGATAAAATCCACGTCTGAGGCCCTGAGATGCCGCAACGACATACTGCTGCGGCTTGAACGGGCGTCGCAGACACACGATGCCGCCCTGCGCCGGCGTCTGCTTGATTTTGTGGTCATAGGGGGCGGTCCCACCGGAGTGGAGATCGCCGGTGCCCTCGGCGAGATGAAACGCTACATATTGCCGCGAGAATATCCCTCAATCGACCCTTCGGAGGTCAATATCGTGCTTGTCGAGGGAACACAGCGGCTGTTAGGGGCAATGTCAGAAAAAAGCTCGGCCGATGCGCTGAAATACCTGCGGCAGCTGATGGTCGATGTCCGTCTTGGCATGACGGTAAAAGGTTATGACGGCGAGCTTGTTGAGCTGGGCGACGGCGGCACGCTTGTGGCGTCGACTGTGATATGGACGGCCGGTGTCACGGCATGCGGATTTGATTTCGACGGCGAATTTGACCGCGACAAGGTCATAGGCCACGGAGGCCGTTTTCTAACCGACGTGCACTGTCGCGTGACCGGTTTGCCGGGCGAGGTGTATGCCTTGGGTGATATAGCCCTGATGTCGGGCGACCCTGCTTTCCCCAAGGGACATCCTCAGCTTGCGCAGCCCGCTTTGCAGATGGGACGCCTGCTTGCACGCAACCTCAATGACGGTGGCGTGCGCGAGTTCAGATATAAAGACAAGGGGTCTATGGCCACCGTAGGACGTAACCGCGCCGTTGTCGACCTGAAACACGGACATTTCTCGGGATTTCCCGCCTGGATGGTGTGGATGTTCATCCACCTGGTGTCAATTCTGGGCATGCGCAACCGGCTTACGGTACTTATCAACTGGATCTGGGCCTACTTCAACTATTCAACTTCGCTGAGGATGCTGATCAAGCCCTCGCGCAAGCCGGATGCACCCGACATCAGCTGAGCGCTATTGCGACACAGGTTCCGGCAGCAGCCACATAGAGTCCCGCTGCCGAGAGATAACGGTTGACCTCGCGCAGCGGGTCAGCCTTTTCCATTAACATGGCAATGTCGTCAAGGAGTGTGTCAGTGATGCCGTCGGTACGGATCAGCATCACTGGGGAAGGCTCGAACCTGGTGGCGGCGGTTTCCACGGCGAACGGTTCTGCCGCGGCGGTACCGTCGGTATCGAGGGTAAGTACCTGCATATCCTGTATGTGGCCTTCGGCAAGGAGTGTGCGGCACAGTGTGCGTGTGCCGGGCGCGAGTATCCTGAAATCCATCAACTGCTTAGGGGAGTATCGAGGCGGGCAGAGGCATGTCGGCCGAGGCCTGTTGTGAACCGGCCTGCCGGAGTCCGGTATCATGTGTGGCTGTGCGGGCGGTGTCGCGTCGCGTCTCGCCCCATTTGAAATGACGGTTGGCCACATAGATCGCCGACCCCAGGTGCTTGCGTGTGCGCACAAGTGTGAGTGAGTCGATATGGAACGATTCGCCGCGCTGTTCGCCCAGGTCGATATAGCCGTAAAGCCGCTGTGGTGTTCGTGTGGAGTCGATTCTGAGTTTCAGTTTTGTCGTCCCCTGGCTCTGCCCGGCGGTTTCGTTATAGTCCGTCTGGCCGTCGGCATAGTCCACGAGCATGCGTGCCCGCAGGCCGCGGTTGCTGTTTACAAGCTTGTAACGCAGTTCGTATATGTCACCCTTGTGCCAGTTGCTGTCGGCGGGAATGTCAAACGTCAGGTAACGCGAGGGGATGTTGCGCCCCACTGTGAGGTGGCTTGTACCGGGCCATACATTCACCGAGTCGCCGGCAACCGATATGGCGCGCGTGTTAGCCGATGCCAGGTCATGCTGGCGGTCCTGAAGAATCTCGATAGCTTTGTCGCAGACCTCCACATAGACCTCTATATTGCGTCCATACCAGGCAAGCGAGGTGTCGACCTGCGCCTGGTCATAGCCGCGGGCGGCATACAGACTGCGTTTCAGCAGCAGTCGCGACGAGTCGGCGGAGTACTGCGTTATATTCTGGTCCACTACCCCTTCGAGCATGTATGTGTCGGCCACCAGGGCGGCCATGTCGTCCGGCGGGATTACCCCCTCAGGAGTCTTACGGCAACCGGTGACCGTGGTCAGCAGTGCCGTGGCTGTAAGGACTATGCAACCCGTGCGTCTCATGCCTTTGCTTCTTTGTCGGTGTTTCTGTCAGAGCAGTGGTCACCGGCGCCGGGCACGGTTTTACGGAACGGCACCTCACCTATCTGCTTTGAATAGAAAAGAATCAACACGAACAGCCCGACCGTAATGGCCGAGTCGGCGATGTTGAATACCGGACTGAAGAAAATGAAATGCTGGCCCCCAACAAACGGCATCCATGCAGGCCAAGTCCATGAACATAGCGGGAAATATAGCATATCTACCACACGGCCCAGGAACAATGGCGCGTAGCCTCCGTCGGCAGGGAAAAGCTGTGCGGTGGCCGGAGGCACCGGATTGTCGAATATCAGCCCGTAGAACAGACAGTCGATGATGTTTCCCGCCGCTCCGGCAATAATCAGCGCCAGGCATACCAGATAACCGTTGCGCGCCTCGGGACGTCTTGCAATCCTGACAAGATACCAGACAAGGAACGCCACCACCACTATGCGCAGTATGGTGAGCAGATACTTGCTGCCGATTTCCCAGCCGAATGCCATACCGTTGTTTTCGATGAATACGAGCTGGAACCACGAGAAGATGCTGTATGATTCGCCGTAATAGAAGTGGGTCTTGACCCATATCTTCACAATCTGGTCAATCACTATCACGGCCAGCATGATCATCATGGCCAGCACCACAAAGATGGTATTGGCTGTATAATAA
>CALJBF010000191.1 GCA_938027385.1 uncultured Porphyromonadaceae bacterium
AAGGGTTCTATATCGGTTTCAGCTACGATTACCCCACCGGCGCCATAGCCCGGGCCTCGTCAGGCAGTTACGAGCTTTTCGCGGGCTACTCGCTGAAACTCGACTTCTCAGAGCGCAACCGCCACCGCCACAAGAGTGTGCGGATAATGTAACCCCCTCCTTTCCAAACCATAAAAGTAGAAATGAAGAAGCTTTCGTTATACGTTTTGCCGGTCATGATGGCCGCTGTAACAGTGGGCTGTGCCTCGGGCCGACGCTCATCGTCGGGCGGCGAGGTCACCGGCGTTGGAGGCTCGTCGTTTGCCGAGCCCACCCCCTACGGCATGGTGCTGGTGAGCCGCGGGTCCATGGAGATGGGGCCCCAGAAGGCCGACAGCGCCTGGAACATTAAGGCCGACACCAAAGGGATGTCGGTCGACGCGTTCTGGATGGACGAGACCGAGATCACCAACTCGAAATACAAGCAGTTCGTGTTCTGGGTGCGTGACTCCATCATCCGCGAGCGCCTGGCAGACCCCGCCTACGGCGGCAACGAGGCGTTCAAGATCGAGGAGGACCGTCAGGGCAATCCCGTGAAACCGCATCTGAACTGGAACAAGCCCATCCCCTGGCGCAATCCCGGCGAGGACGAGGCCCGAGCCATCGAAAGCGTATACCGCACCAACCCCATCACCGGTGCCCGCGAGCTTGACCCCGAGCAGATGAACTACCGCTACGAGATCTTCAATCACACCGAGGCCGCACGCCGCCGCAACAGGCTCGACCCCCGCCGCCGCGAGTACAATACCGACCGCCCCGTGCCTACCGACATCCCCGTGATCTCGAAAGACACCGCCTGGATCAACGACGAGGGCGAGATCGTGCGCGAGACCATACAGCGCGGCCTTACCGGCGACTACGATTTCCTCAACACCTATATAGTAAACATCTACCCTGACACCACCTGTTGGGTCAACGACTTCGAGAACGCCTACAACGAGCCTTATGTGCGCATGTACTTCTCGAACGGCGGATACAGCGAATACCCCGTGGTGGGTGTGAGCTGGGAGCAGGCCAACGCCTTCTGCAACTGGCGCACCGATTTCCTCAAGCGCTCGCTGGGCCGCGAGGGTGTGTATGTCGAGCCCTACCGCCTCCCCACCGAGGCCGAATGGGAGTTCGCAGCCCGTGCCGGAGAGAACGAAAACATGTACCCCTGGGAGGGTGACCTCACCATGTCTGAAGACCGCGGGTGTTTCTATGCCAACTTCAAGCCCAACGACGGCAACTACGTCAAGGACGGCCACCTCATAACCTCGCGCGTCGGCACATATTCGCCCAACGACTTCGGCCTTTACGACATGGCCGGCAACGTGAGCGAGTGGACCTCGACCGCCTTCACCGAGGGTGTGCAGAACCTTACCAGCGACCTCAATCCCGAGTACCGCTACGATGCCGCCGTCGAGGATCCCTACCGCATGAAACGCAAGATCGTGCGCGGCGGCTCGTGGAAGGATGTGGCCAACAACATCCGCTCCGACATACGCATGTGGGAGTTCCAGAACGAGCAGCGCTCGTATATCGGATTCCGCTGTGTGCGCTCGCAGATAGGGTTCGCCCGCGGGCAGCAGCTTAACAAGAAGAAATAAACACCCCTCTCCGACAAGACTCAAATGGTACAGAAAATAAAGCAGTATAAACGCGGAATCGGCGCCTGGATCTCTTCTGAGAGCGGCCAGCGTTTCTTTAATTTCGCATACTCTATCGGCGCCGCAGTCGTGATCTGGGGTGCGCTTTTCAAGATTCTCCATCTGCCGGGCGGCAATCTCCTGCTCTGCCTGGGCATGGGTACCGAGGTGCTGATGTTCACCCTCACCGCTTTTGACCGTCCCCCAAAGGAGTACAAGTGGGAGCATGTCTTCCCCGTGCTCGACACCAATAAGGAAGAGGACCGTCCCGATTTCAACCAGGGAGGTGGCGGCGTGGTCATCAACGGCGGTGTCGTTTCGGGCGGCACTGTTGCCGCCGGTGACGCCGGCAATGTCGGCCAGGGTGCCGCAGGCGTGCGTCAGCCGCTCGTAGCCCCCGATCTCACCGGTGCCGAGCCGGGCCAGATCATGGGCGAGATCACCAACGTGTCGCAGCTCTATGTGAACCAGATTACCGAGATGACCGAGGAGCTCCGCCACCTGCAGGAGACCACACGCGCGCTCAATACCGTGTCAGACGTATTGCTTGACTCGTACCGCGCCATAACCGAGAACTCAGAGAATATCACCCGCTCGTCAAACGGCTATGTGGAGCAGATGCAGGACCTCAACCGCAATATCTCGGGTCTGAACACCATCTACGAGATACAGCTCAAGAGCGTGTCGTCGCAGCTCGACGCCATCGACCGCGTGAACCGCGGCATCAAGGATATCTCAGACATGTACACCCGCTCGTCGCAGACTTCGGCGAAGTATTGCGAGGAGACCGAGAAGATGGCGCTTTACATGCAGCAGCTCAATTCGGTCTACGCCAAAATGATTCAGGCCATGAGCATAAACATGTACAACCCCATGGCTGCCGCCGCCGCGGCCGCGGCGCAGACTCCCGGCGCAGGTGCCTCAGTGCCTCCCGTTCCCGAGGTGCCCGTGCCCCCGGTTACACCTCCCGCAGACAGCGCCGCACCGGGTCAGGCACTCTGATTCCGCCCACACGTTTCCCCTGATTAAGCAACTCAAAAAAACGATATAAGCTTTGGCAACAAGTAACAACAGGCTTTCGCCGCGTCAGAAGATGATCAACCTGATGTACATCGTGCTGACCGCCATGCTGGCCCTGAACGTGTCGAGCGACGTGCTCAACGGGTTCAGCCAGGTGGAGGAGGGCCTGACGCGCACCAATGCCAATGTCGAGCAACGAAATTCGGCCATCCTGGCCACTCTCGAGGCATTCGCCCGCCAGAACCCCGACAAGGGTCAGCGCTGGTATGAGAAGGCCATCGAGGTGCGCCGCACCACCGACAGCCTCTACCGCCACATCGACTCGCTCAAGCAGATGATAGTGGTCGAGGCCGACGGCAGCGGGGCCGATGTGAACGACATCAAGAACCGCGACAACCTCGATGCCGCCGCAGTGGTCATGCTCAACGCCCCCCGCCTCCGCGGCAAGGAACTGCGCGGCCGGGTCGACACTTACCGCGACTACATCGCCGCCCTGATGCCCGACACCGTAAAACGCAACAACATACTCAAGGCCCTCTCCACCGAACCGGTGCTCAAGCGCGGCACCCTGGTGAAACAGCAGTGGGAGGAGGCCAAGTTCGACACCCAGCCTGTGGTGGCCGCCATAACGCTGCTCACCAAACTGCAGAACGACGTCAAGTACGCCGAGGGCGAGGCGCTGCAGACCCTGCTGGCCAACGTCGATGCCGGCGATGTGCGTGTCAACGAACTCAACGCTTTCGTGATTCCGCAGAGCCGCCTTGTCATGCGCGGGGGCAAATACTCGGCCAACATCGTGCTTGCCGCTGTCGACACCACGGCGCGCCCCACGGTGTATGTCAACGGCTCGCCGCTCTCAAACAGCCGCGGTCTCTACGAGTTCACCCCCACCTCGACCGGCAAGTTCGATTACAAGGGCTATCTTGAGGTCACCGCCGGCGACGGCACCGTAAGCAAGCTCCCCTTCGAGTCGTCGTACACCGTCATGGAACCCGCGGCCACCGTATCGGCCACCATGATGAACGTGCTCTACGCCGGCATCGACAACCCCATAGAGATCTCGGTGCCCGGTGTTCCGCAGGGCGAGGTTTCGGCCACCATGTCAAACGGCTCGCTCGTGAAGAGCGGCGACCACTGGGTGGCACGTCCCGGCAAGGTCGGCGACAACGCCGTTGTCACCGTCACGGCACAGATGGACGGCCGCCCCATGACCGTGGGCTCGTCGACATTCCGCGTGCGCAAGCTCCCCGACCCGACACCATACGTGGCGTTCAACGACGCCAACGGCCACGAGGCCCGTTTCAAGGGTGGCAAAGGTTTCCCCAAGGCCCAGCTGCTGGCATCGCCCGGCATCGGCGCCGCCATCGACGACGGACTGCTCAACATACAGTTCAAGGTCATCAGTTTCGAGACCGTGTTCTTCGACTCGATGGGCAACGCCATCCCCGAGGTGTCAAACGGCGCGCAGTTCTCTCAGCGCCAGAAAGACTCGTTCAAGCGTCTGAGCCGCGGCAAACGGTTCTATATCTCGCGCGTCAAGGCCACCGGCCCCGACGGCATCACCCGCGACCTTGCACCTATCGAGGTCATTGTCAACTAATGCAAAAATCCAGCATCGAAATATGAAGTTTCTGAGCAAATACATACTGGCCGCACTGGTCGCGTTCGGCACCGTGGTTCCGGCCCTGGCACAGGCCAACGGCTCGTCGTCGAGTTCGGTCGTGCGCCGTCGCGGCGACAATGACCGCAACCGCCGTGGCGAGGCCGAGGCACAGCCCGGTGTCACCCCCCGCATGCAGCAGCGTCTTTCGGGCGGTTCCACCGCATCTGACGCCGACCTGATGTGGATGCGTGTCATATACCGTGACCTCCCTCTGCTCGACAACGCGAAGAACACTCCGCTCTACTTCCCCGAAGAGGTTATTAACGGCCAGGAGAACCTGTTCCGCATCATCATGCGCCTGCTCGCCGAGGGTAAGATTCCCGCCTACGAGTATCTCGACGGCAAAGAGATCTTCACCGACCAGTACAAGCTGAAGGTGCGCGACATGCTCGACCGTTTCCATGTGCTCTACACCGATGCCAAAGGCTCGACCGAGAAGAATCCCCGCTATACCATCGAGGAGGCCGACGTGCCCGCCAACGAGGTGCTCTCGTATTACCTGCTTGAGAAATGGGAGTTTGACTCGCGTACCAACAAGACACGCTGCACAGTCGAGGCCATCTGCCCCGTGCTGCACCGCAGCGACGATTTCGGCGGCGAGGCCGTGCGCTACCCGATGTTCTGGGTAAAGATGACCGACCTGCGCCCCTATCTGGCACAGCAGTACATCTTCATCGACGACGACAACAACCTGCCCAAGTACACCTACGCCGACTTCTTCAACATGAATATGTATGACGGCGACATCTACAAGACACGCAACCTCACCAACAAGTCGATGATGCAGCTGTTCCCCGATCCCGACGACCGTAAGCGTGCCCAGGATTCGATACAGAACCGCCTTGAGACATTCGACAAGAACATCTGGGTTCCCTCGCGTGAGGAGGTCATAGCAGCCCGCGAGGCGCGTGAGGCCGCTGAGGCGGCAGCCGAGGCCGCCAAGGCCGATTCCGAGGCCATAACCGACCGCGACGGCAATGCCGCCGAGTCCGAGGTGTCGGCCGATGACGCCGCCGAAAAGAAATCGGTACGCTCGTCGCGAGGCCGCTCGAAATCTTCGGCCACGAAGAAATCGACCACAAAGAACAAGAAAGAGAAAAAGCCAAAGGCACAGAAACCCAAGGCCGCCAAGTCATCGTCGTCGGCAGTGCGCTCGGTACGCCGCCGCAAGTGACCCCTCATCTCCCCGAAACAGGAGGATGAGTCAGAATAAGCCAATAAGCCGTTTTAACGCATAACTGTTATCATTTTATTGTAGGGTCGCTACATG
>CALJBF010000192.1 GCA_938027385.1 uncultured Porphyromonadaceae bacterium
GCCCACATCTGTTAAGTTAATAGCATTGGGTCGCTACATGTAGCGACCGCCACCGGGAACAATCGGTAAATTACTGAAGTTCAATTGGTAAGCGGTCGCTACATGTAGCGACCCTACAATTAAAAGATGAATAGGTACGTGTCGAAACCGCTGATTTGTGCATTTTGACACGCCCTCAATGCTCCTGGTATGGGGAGGGTGTTATTTTGTGCGATACTGGGGGAGCAGGGGAACGGGGAATTTCGAGAACAGGGTCTGTACGGCCTGGGCGATACCCGAAAGGTTGCGGTAGCCTGACTGCTGGCCGTTATCGAGTATGGTAGCCACGGATGCCGAGTAGAGCGGGGTCTTGGTGTCGACATTCACGAAGTCCATGGTCAGCACACCCTCTTTGTATATGCCGGTGATTACCTGGGCGTTCGAGTAGTATCCGGGATTCCAGTACGGGCCGTAGTTATAGCGCGGCCACATGTAATACGGATAATACGGACCGTTGTAGGGGAACCAGCCCGGCTGTACAAGTGGCTCGGTGGAGATTTCGCGGTGTGTGGTCACGGCGATATTGATGAGCAACGGTGACTGGGCACTCTCGGTGAACCCGCGCATCTCCATCTCCTGTCTGATGGCGGCGGCGATATTGTAATATGTCACTGATTCCATGCCCGGAGGGAGCGAACCCATATCGGGGGTGACGATACGGAACGTGGAATATTGCGATAGATTCGCGCCGTTGTAGGTCTCGCTGTTGACCAGCTGATAGGGCGAGCATCCTGTCAGCAAAGCCATAACGGCGACAACAAGAAACAGATATTTTTTCATGACTCGTGAAGTTAAAACGTTTATTCATATAACGTTTTGTCACGAGAAACGGTTTATGGCCGCCGCGCAGCCGCTTATCCGTTTTTATACGTTGGCGAACAAAGCGGCGACGGTTTCGTAATCCACATCGGCAAGCGACGATACAACGAGGTCGGCCTTACCCGCTATGGATTCCGCCAGATTGGTAGTGGCTATCCCCACGACCCTGGCGCCGGCACGCCGCCCCGACTCAAGTCCCTGAAATGAATCCTCGAACACCACAGCATCGGCCGGCGAGCATCCGCACCGCGCCGCCCCCACAAGATAAGGTTCGGGGTGAGGCTTGGAATGTGTCACGTCGGCGGCGGTGATGATGTGGTCGAAGTGTCCTTTGAAATCAGGATGCTGGGCGAAAAGGAAACGCATCTTCTTTTCATCTGAACTGGTCACGATCACTGTGGCTATGCCGCGTGCCCGTAGACTGTCGACAAACTCAAGCGCGCCGTCGAACACAGGGTAGACAATCTCGTTCTCGAACTGATGCAACAGCCTGTCGACGTCGGCGCGTACTGCCGGCTCCGAAAAATGGGTCTCAAGAATCTCGACAAGCGTGGTACCCTTGATGTCTTGTGCGAAGGTGGGCGACGGCAGGTGATGCACACGGCCCACTTCGGCCCAGAATTGCGTGTAAAGAGTCTCAGAGTCAATCAGCACTCCGTCAAGGTCAAATAATGCGGCTTTAAACTGTGGCATACGGTTCTGTGTTTCGAGGGGGCAAATTTAGCAATTTATAACATGAAATCACCATTCTTTTTTGTTAATTTTGTGTCAATTTGAATCACTAATGCTTGCCTCCACCTCAGATTCACCATTGATTCCTGACGGTCCGCGCGACTCGGCCCCGTCAGTGAAGACTGATCAGAGCCCGGCCACACTTGGCACCGCTCCGATCGGGAGGCTGCTGCTCAAATATTCCGTACCGGCCATCATAGCAAGTGTGGCCGTGTCGTTCTACAATATAATCGACTCAATCTTCATCGGTCGCGGTGTGGGCGCCATGGCCATAGCCGGGCTTGCCATCACCTTCCCGCTGATGAACCTGGTGAACGCCTTCTGTACTCTGATAGCCTCAGGCGGCGCGACAATCAGTTCAATCTATCTCGGCCAGCAAAAAATCGACAAGGCCACGGCGACTGTAAACAACGTGATGTTGCTATGTCTGGTCAATTCGGTGTTTTTCGGCGCGCTTGCCCTGATTTTCCTTGACCCAGTGCTCCGGCTTTTCGGCGCCACGGAGGCAACCATACGGTATGCCGCCGAATTCATGCGCGTGATACTCTGGGGAACACCGCTGACTTTCGTGTTCATAGGGCTGAACAATCTTATGAGGGCCACGGGCTATCCGCGCAAAGCCATGGTATCGGCACTGCTGTCGGTGGTGGCGAATGTGGTTCTCGCCCCGCTGTTCATCTATACTTTCGACTTGGGAATCGCCGGCGCCGCCGAGGCCACTCTGATAGGGCAGGGAATTGCATTCATCTGGGTGCTGTCGCATTTCATGTCAAAGAGAAGCTACGTGCATTTCCAGTGGAACAAAAGCTGGTTCGACTGGTCGATAGTAAAACGTATCTACGGCATCGGACTGTCGCCGTTTTTCATGAACGTGACCGCCTGCGTGGTGGTGGTGTTCCTGAACAAATCACTGCTTGACTACGGTGGTGACCGCGGCGACCTTGCCGTGGGCGCCTACGGCATACTCAACCGCGTGACAATGGTGTTCATCATGGTCACGTTCGGCGTCACTCAGGGCATGCAGCCTATACTTGGTTACAACTGGGGGGCCGAGAACTGGCCGCGTGTCAAAGCCACTCTGAAGAAAGGCATCGTCATCGGCGTTTCCGTGACCACGCTCGGATTCATAGTAACCCAGTGTTTCCCTGATCAACTGGCATCGCTCTTTACTACCGACAGTGAGCTTATAGCGATGGCGCACGACGGATTCCGCATATTCTTCATCTGCTATCCCGTAGTAGGGGCGCAGGTTGTAATACAGAACTATTTCCAGTCTATCGGCAAACCACGACTGTCGATATTCCTGTCACTGACCAGGCAACTGCTCTTCCTGCTGCCGTTCCTGTTCGTACTTCCGCCGTTACTGGGTATCGACGGCGTGTGGGCCTCGATGGCAGGCAGTGACATGCTTGCGTTCATAGTGGCAGTGATAACCATACTTGTCATGCTCCACAGACAGAAACAAAATCCATTCGGCAATGCAACACGACATACAGTTACGAATTGAACCGCAGGACGCCGGGTCTGATTCGCGGCTCAAAGCCGCCGCCGCACGTCAGCTCGGCATTGCGCCGGCGCACATAAACGCAGTGAGGGTGATACGCCGTTCGGTCGACGGGCGTCAGCGCCGCGTAATGATGAACCTAACCCTGCGTGTATGGGTCTACGAAACGCCGGCCGAGAGCCAGTTGAAACCTGAAAACTATACAGTGTTGCCCGACAATGCCCCACAGGGGGTGATTGTCGGAGCCGGGCCGGGCGGACTGTTTGCCGCGCTGCGCCTGATACAGCTCGGCATCCGGCCCGTCGTGCTTGAACGGGGCAAAAGCGTTGACCGGCGTGCCGCCGACATGGCCGCCATAGCCCGGCAGGGTGTGGTTGACCCGGACTCGAACTACTGTTTCGGCGAGGGTGGTGCCGGCGCGTATTCAGACGGCAAACTTTTTACCCGCAGCAAGAAGCGCGGCCCTGTCGACAAGATACTGCACATTCTCGTACAGCATGGCGCGAAAGAGGAGATTCTTGTCGATGCGCATCCGCACATCGGCACCGACCGGCTACCGCTTGTCGTCAAGGCCATACGCGAGACCATTATAAGATGTGGCGGCGATGTGCGTTTCCAGACCCGTGCCGAGCGCCTTATCATAGAAGATGGCGCTGTGAAGGGTGTGGTAACGGCCCAAGGCGAAACCATAAAGGGACCGGTCATTCTGGCCACAGGGCATTCGGCCCGCGATGTTTACCGCTCACTTATGAATTCGGGCGTTGAGATACAACCGAAGGGCATAGCTATAGGCGTGCGTCTTGAACATCCCCAGAAACTTATAGACCGGCTGCAGTATCATTGCCGGGGCGACCGCGGCCCGTATCTGCCTGCGGCCGAATACTCGTTGCTCACACGTGTTGACGACCGGGCCGTATATTCGTTCTGCATGTGCCCCGGTGGTGTAATAGTCCCTGCCGCCACAGCTCCGGGCGAGCTTGTCGTTAACGGCATGTCGGCCTCTGCACGCGCCGGTCGCTGGGCAAACTCGGGCATGGTGGTGGAGATTCTGCCCGAAGATATTCCCGCCGAATATGAGAAATACGGTCCGCTGAAAGTTATGGAATACCAGCACACGGTGGAAACGGCATATTTCAACGACAGCCGCAGTCAGAACTCGCCTGCCCAGCGGATGACCGATTTTGTCGGGGGAAGACCCTCTGACACGCTGCCCCCCACATCATACGCCCCCGGGATTCATCCGGGGCGTGTCGACCTATTGTTGCCCGAGCCGGTGAGCCGCCGTCTGCGCCGGGGATTCCGCGATTTTGACCGTAAACGCCCCGGTTTCCTCTCCCCTGAGGCCACGGTAATCGGTGCCGAGACGCGCACATCGTCGCCGGTGCGTATCCCCAGAGACAAGGAAACCCTGCAACACATTTCGGTTGCAGGGCTGTATCCTTGCGGCGAGGGTGCCGGCTATGCCGGCGGAATCGTCTCGGCCGCTATCGACGGCGACAGATGTGCCGAGGCGCTGGCATCATACATAGCCGCGGACAATGCCACGGCGTGAGTTGCGTATGAACTCTATGATCTGGTCGCGCTCGGGGGTTGCGGGGAGTTCGGCCTCGATACGGTCAACGGCGTCTGAAACGTTCAGGCGCGACAGATAGAGGTAGCGGTATATCTCCTGGATGTCGCGAATCTGGTCGTTGGTGAAGTTGCGGCGGCGCAGGCCAATTGAGTTTATACCGGTGTAGGCGATGGGGTCGCGGCCGGCTTTCACGAAAGGAGGGATATCTTTGTTTATGCGCGAGCCGCCCTGGATCATGATGTGCGCTCCCAGATGGCAGAACTGGTGGATCAGCGTGCCCCCGCCGATAACGGCGAAATCGTCAATCTGCACCTCGCCGGCTACCTGCGTGGCGTTCGACATAATCACATTGTTCCCCAGCGTCACATCGTGCGCCACATGGCAGTAGGCCATGATGAGGCAGTTGTTGCCCACGACGGTGCGCCCTTTCGATGCGGTGCCGCGGTTGATGGTGACGCATTCGCGTATTGTGGTGTTGTCGCCGATCACGGCCACGGTATCCTCGCCTTTGAACTTGAGGTCCTGGGGGATGCCGGAGATTACCGCGCCGGGGAATATGTTGCAATGACGGCCGATGCGCGCGCCCTCCATGATCGTCACGTTCGATCCGATGTGCGTGCCTTCGCCGATCTCTACATTCGCGTCAATTGTTACAAACGGCTCGATTACCACCGAGGGGTGGATTTTCGCGGCCGGATGAATATATGCAAAGGGCTGTTTCATTTGTTTTTGACAATCTGGGCCATGAACTCACATTCGCAAACGATTCTGTCGCCGACAAAGGCCACACCCTTCATGAGGGCGCATCCGCGGCGCAGAGGTGTCATGAACGACACGTGGAAGAGCAGGGTGTCGCCGGGCACAACTTTCTGGCGGAACTTCACGTTGTCGATCTTCATGAAGTAGGTCGAGTATTTTTCGGGATCCTCGATAGAGCCGAGCACGAGCAGACCGCCGGTCTGCGCCATGGCCTCGACAAGCAGCACGCCGGGCATGACGGGTTCCTGGGGAAAATGCCCCTGGAAGAAAGGCTCGTTTACGGAGACGTTCTTTACGCCGACGATGTATGACTCGCCTTGTTCTATTATTTTGTCGACCAGTAGCATCGGGTAGCGGTGGGGAAGATGCTCACGGATCTGGTTGATGTCCATCAGCGGAGCCTGCGACGGGTTGTAGAGCGGAGCCTGCAGTTCCTGACGCTTGATTTCCTTACGAATCTGTTTGGCGAATTTCGTGTTGATTGAATGTCCGGGGCGTGATGCGATGATGCGGCCCTTGAGCGGACGGCCGATGAGGGCCACGTCGCCCATCACGTCAAGCAGTTTGTGGCGTGCGGGTTCGTTGTCGAATTTCAGAGGAGTGTTGGAAATGCATCCGAACTCGGTGACCTTCATAGGGGGGAGACCCATCAGCGACGAGATGTGGTCAAGGTGCTCCTGCGACATTTCGCGGTCGTAGATGACGATGGCATTGTCGAGGTCGCCACCCTTGATGAGGTTGGCCTGGAGCAGCGGCTCGATTTCGCGCACGAACACGAAAGTGCGGCTTGCGGCAATCTGGTCGTTGAAGTCGGCGATGTTCTCAAGACGTGCAAACTGGTTTGTCAGCACCGGTGAGTCGTATGAGATCATCACGTCGATCGAAAAGTCATTGTCGGGAAGAACGGTAAGGTGGGCGCCGGTCTCAGGGTCGCGTACCTCAATCTTGTGCTTTACGACGTAGTAGTTCTTATCGGCGTTCTGCTCGGTTGTGCCCACGCGCTCGATGTTCTCGCTGAATACGCGGGCCGAGCCGTCGATGATGGGGAGCTCGGGAGCGTTGACCTTGATAAGGCAGTTGTCGATGCCGGCGGCATATAGGGCTGCCAGAGCGTGCTCGATGGTCGACACGCGCACGTCTCCGCGCTCAATCACTGTGCCGCGGTCAGTCTGGGTGACATTCTCTGCCACGGCATCGATTACCGGCTGGTCGGGCATGTCGACACGCTGTATCTTGTATCCGTGGTTCTCAGGAGCAGGGAGGAAGGTGGCCTCGATGTCGAGGCCTGTATGCAGGCCTTTTCCTTTGACAGAAAATTCGCCGCTAAGGGTGATCTGTTTCATCAGAATATGCTGTTTTATTTGTTTTCAGAGTTGGGGGTCTGCGATTCTTCGAGCTTTTTCACCCGCTCGAAAATATCGCCGAGGCGTTTCAGGTACACATTCATGCGGGCATAGTCGCCGACCGGCATGGCAGGTGTGCCCAATACACGCGCGCCGTCGCGCAGGTTCGAGTGCACCCCGCTCTGGGCGCCTATCTGCACATTGTCCCCCACCTTTATGTGACCCGCCAGACCTACCTGTCCGCCGATCATGCAGTTCGAACCCACGTGGGTTGAGCCGGCGATACCTGCCTGTGCGGCCATTACGGTATCGTGCCCCACAGTGCAGTTGTGGGCGATCTGTATGAGGTTGTCGATTTTGGTGCCGGCTCCGATACGTGTCGACCCCATCACCGCGCGGTCTACGGTGGTGTTGGCGCCGATCTCAACGTCATCGTCAATCACGACGTTGCCGAGCTGGGGTATTTTCTTGTAATGACCGTCATGAGGGGCGAATCCGAACCCGTCGCCGCCGACCACAACCCCTGAATGGAGGATGCACCGCGCGCCTATGTGGCAGTTGTGGTACACCTTGACACCGGGTTTCAGCTGGGTGTTGTCGCCGATGACCACATTCTCGCCCACGTATGTCTGCGGGTATATTTTTACGCCACGCCCCAGACTGACGCCTTTCGCGATATAGGCGAAAGCGCCGATATAGGCGTCATCGGGCACCTCTACACCTTCGGCTATGAAACAGGGTTGTTCTATACCCCGGGGTTTCGGTTCAAGCATCTCGGCCACCATCTCAAGAAGGGAGGCCACGGTCGCATACGGGTCGTCGACCCTTATGAGGGTAGCCTTCACCGGCCTCTCGGCCACGAAGTCACGGCTCACGAGAACCACAGACGATGCGGTCTCATAAATATAATGCGGGTTTTTGGCATTGGCAAGGAACGAAATAGCTCCCGGATGGCCCTCCTCGATTTTGGCGAATGTAGACACCGCCACGTCGGGATTGCCCTCAACTGTGCCGTTGGCAAGCTGTGCTATCTGTGCTGCTGTAAACTGCATTTATGTGGTAATGTTATGGAGCCATAAAGGCACTGGTACGCATAGAAGAACCGGCTCCATTGGTTTTATCATGCAAATTTGGCAATTTTTTTTGGATTTTTAGCACTTTAACACTGAAAATGTGCGGTTTTGCGGCCTAATTCGCTGATAAAAAACACGGTGTGCGTGAATATCGATTCACGCACACCGGTAATGTCATATTTATTCGGGTGACACGAAGGTCACACTCAACGGATTACATCAGGCCGCGCTGACGCAGCAGGGCGTCGGCCGACGGACGGTGACCGCGGAACTCCTCGAAGAGCACCATCGGATCCTGTGAACCGCCTGATTCAAGAACTTTCTTGAGTTTGGCAGCCGATTCGGCGTCGAACATGCCACGCTCTTTGAACAGCTCGTATGCGTCGGCATCAAGCACCTCGGCCCAGATGTAGGTGTAATAACCCGAGGCATAACCCTCGTCGCCGAAGATGTGCTTGAAGTAGGGAGAGCGGTAGCGGAAGGTCAGTTCGGCGGGCATGCCGAGTTTGTCGGCGACACTCTTCTCGAACGCCTCGACATCGACGTTCCCTTCGGGCTTGAGATGACCGTAGTGGAGGT
>CALJBF010000193.1 GCA_938027385.1 uncultured Porphyromonadaceae bacterium
GGGGCTTTAGGGGGCCTGGGGAGGATGAGGCGGGGCGTGGAGAGAGGGTGAGGGGGGCCCGGTGCGTTTTCAGGAGCCAAGCTCTTTGGCGATGAGGCCGGGGGTGGCTTCTGCGGGGGCGGTGGCTTTGCCGGGTGTTGAGGCGGTATGAGGGGCGCCGTTGAAGTGAGGAGTGCCGGTGGAGTGGGGAGCGCCGTCGGGGTGCGTGCTGTGGGGGACCCCGGTGGAGTGGGCTGCGGCGTTGGTGTGGGGAGCTGTTTCGGTTTTGGCTTTGGCGCCGTCGGCTGCCTGGTGATCGAGGGTCTGGAAGGGGGAATTGTTGGAAACGAATTCGGGCACGATTTCTTTCATCAGTTTCACCATGGGCAGGATGTCGACGGCGATGGCCATGCGTTCGAGCTCGCGCGATGCCTCTAGGGCCTCGGCATAGTCATATTCGCGCACGTTGGCCACACGGATGCGTTCGTGCGGGGTGGGGGCGGTGTTTTCCTTGTCGGCAAGCACCTCCTCGTAGAGTTTCTCGCCGGGGCGCAGCCCGCAGTAGTCTATCTTAATGTCTTCGCCGGGGCGGAAACCGGCCAGCCTGATCATCTGCTCGGCAAGATGACGGATTTTCACGGGCTTGCCCATGTCGAAGACGAAGATGTTGTTTCCGGTGGCAAAGGTGGCGGCCTCCATTACCAGGCGGCATGCCTCGGGAATGGTCATGAAGAAACGCTCGATTTCAGGATGCGTGACGGTTACCGGGCCACCGTTTTCGATCTGTTCGGTAAAGCGCGGTATCACCGAGCCGTTCGAGCCGAGCACGTTGCCGAAACGTGTGGTCACGAAACGTGTGTTGCCTTTTATCTCGCCGCGCTCGATGGCCAGCGAGAGCGACTGCACGTAAATCTCTGCCAGACGTTTGGTGCATCCCATGACGTTGGTGGGGTTCACAGCCTTGTCGGTCGAGATCATCACCATCGCCTCAACGCCGAAGGCCACGCACTTGTCGGCCACGTTGCGCGAGCCGATGACGTTGGCGAGCACGGCCTCGCAGGGGTTCTCCTCCATCAGCGGCACATGCTTGTAAGCGGCGGCATGGAAAACGACTTTCGGGCGGTATTTGCGGAAGATGAAGTTCAGGCGGTTGGGCTGACGCACGTCGCCGATCACGGGCACGAAGTCGAGGTTCGGGAAACGTTCCTCGAATTCGAGACGCACGTTGTGCAGGGGGGTCTCGGCGTTGTCGAGCATCACAAGGCGTCCCACGCCGAATGTGGCCAGCTGGCGGCACAGCTCCGAGCCTATCGAGCCGGCGGCGCCGGTGACGAGTATCGTCTTGCCCTGGAAGTTGCGTTTTATCTCATCCATCGAGATCTTTATTTCGGGGCGGTTGAGCAGATCCTCGATCCGTATCTTGCGTATTGCGTGCGAGGTGAGCGGTTTTGTGGCGTCCATCTCGTCGATGCCGGGGGCCACGAGTGTCTTCACCGAGGCCTCCTGGCAGAAATGTATCAGGCGGTCAGACTCGGCGCGCACATCCTCTTCGTGTGGGAAAAGGATGGCATCGACCCCCTGTGAGTCGTGCAGGTTCTCGAGGTCACGGGCACAGTCGACAAAGGACACGGGGACACCGGCCAGCTGGGCGTGCGAGCGCGGATTGCCCGGGGCGATGAACCCCACAATCTGGTAGTGCTTGGCTGAGCGCAGGCGCGTGACGAGCGATACGGCCTTATCAGAGCGGCGCCCGACATAGAGCATTACGCGGGTCTTGTCGTCGCGGTGGTGCATGTAGCGTTTCTTGATGGCGTCGAAAGCAATCATGGTCACGATGCGCACCAGCAGCAGGAAAAATGTGGTGATGAGCATGTCGCACAGCACCATGGCCGAGATAATCTTGGTGGTGTATGCATTTTCACGGTCATGGGCGAACAGCAGCATCACGGCCAGCAAGCCCACGGCTTTCAGGAATATTGCCACCCAGATGCGCCCCACATCGTGGAACGTGGAGTAGCGCACTATTATACGGTAAGTGCGCAGCATATAGAACATCAACGCCGAGAGTATGGCCGATGCGGCAATCCACACGACAGCGAAAGCGATGCTTGTGGGCCACAAAAGCAACTGGGCGGCCAACAGCACACAACATGACGCCAGCGTAGACATGGTCACGTCACAGGCGAGTACGGTCCATGCGCTGACATAGCGCTCGAGAAACCGTTTGAACAGGTTATTCTTCATTACAGATTACTGAGTTTCCGGAACCCTGCTGACTGGCAGAGGCAGATCTGTATGCGTGTGTCAGATAATGCCAGGACAGATTCTGCAACGCAAAATTACAAATTTTATCTTTTGTTTCAAAATCAAAGGTGCCGGAGATGCTCTGGAATCTATAATCCGTTTTCGTGCCAGTATGAAAATATATGAAAATTTATACCCAATTGTGCTCAAAAACATATTTTTCTTCCTTGTGTGAAAAATATGGAATTACTACTTTTGCACCGAGAAAATATGCCTGTGCAGGCATGCCAAGCTCTTCTGAGCCCCCTTTCCGGCCGTATGACGGCCGTATCGAGAGATATTCTTACTTAATTTACTTATATTCATCTTTCACTAATTTCTACCATGAACAAGGTACAGAAGCTGCTTTTGGGCGGCTTGATGGCATGTGCGGCGGTGCAGGCTCCGGCGGCGACATTTGTCGGCGAGCGCACCGATTTCCGCGACGAGACCATCTATTTTGCCATGACCACCCGTTTCTATGACGGTGACCAGACAAACAACGTCTGCGGCTGGGACCACCAGGCAGTGCAGATAGCCAACAACGACCCCGACTGGCGCGGCGACTTCAAAGGGCTGATCGACAAGCTCGACTACATCAAGGCGCTCGGTTTCACCGCAATCTGGATTACCCCCATCGTGCAGAACTGTTCAGGCACCGACTTCCACGGCTACCATGCCATGGACTTCTCGAACGTAGACCTGCGCTACGAGAGCCGCAAGGAGTGGGGCGCCGCCGAAGACGTCAGGTTCCAGGACCTTATCGACGCCGCACATGCCAAAGGGATGAAGATCATCCTCGACATCGTGCTCAACCACACCGGTAATTTCGGCGAGAAACATTTCGCCGAGCTGTTCTACCGCTCGCAGGATATCCGCAACCAGGCCAGTGTCTCGGCTTCGCTGATTCCCAACTACGACAAGCTCCCCTCGAACTACAACGAGCTTGACGGGAAGGGTCAGTACAACGCCCGTTTCCCCTACCTCAAGAATACCGACGGTACCAACAAAGACAACCACAACTACTGGCATCACGTGGGCACCGGGTGGAACTGGGACGAACCTACCCGCTGGTGGGGGCAGATCGCCGGCGACTGCGTGGACCTCAACACCGAGAACCCCGCAGTGAGCGAGTATCTCGTCGAGCAGTACGGCAAATTCATCGCCATGGGTGTAGATGGTTTCCGCATCGACACCACCGGCCATATCTCGCGCCTGACATTCAATACCTCTTTCATTCCGCAGTTCCTTGAGCTTGGCGAGCAGTACAAGTCGAAACGACTCAACGGCGCGCCCTTCTTCATGTTCGGCGAGTGCTGCGCGCGTTTCTCAGACGTCACCTACCGTGACCAGCCCAACCTTTCGAGCTACTTCTACACTTGGAAATCGCCGCAAGACCTTGTTGACCAGTGGAACTGGGACCCCACTTTCTGGGACAACATCTTCGTGCGCGAGGGTGATGACTCGGCACGCCCCGGCAACATGGCGCTCTGCGATGCAGAACCCTCGGTAATGCGCGAATCAGACAACGTGTTCATGAAGAACGGCGCCTGGCACGAGCCCGACTATAGCGACTACTCGGGATTCTCGATCATCGACTTCCCGATGCACTACAACTTCAACAACGCTGCCGCTGCGGTGAACGTGGCCAAGAGCGGCGACAAATATTATAACGACGCCTCGTTCAACGTGGTCTACGTAGACTCGCACGACTACTGCCCCGGCCCCAACGACGGCACCCGTTTCAACGGCGGCACAGCCCAGTGGGCCGAGAACCTCTCGCTGATGTTCACCTTCCGCGGCATCCCCTGTATCTACTATGGCTCGGAGGTCGAATTCAAGAAAGGCATGAAAGTCGATGCCGGCGGTACCGACAACCCCGTCAAGGACTCGGGCCGCGCATATTTCGGCGCATACCTCGAAGGTGACGTCACCGCCTCTGACTTCGGCCAGTACACCGCATCGGGCAACGTGGCCCAGACCCTCGACGGCGACCTCTCGCAGCACATCATCCGCCTGAACCAGATCCGTGCCGCCGTGCCTGCCCTGCGCAAGGGCCAGTACACCTGGGACGGCTGCTCGGCCAACGACGGCTGGGCCTTCAAACGAGCCTACAAGAACGAGAGCTTTGCCCTCGTGTCCATAAACGGCGGCGCCACATTCACCGGTCTCCCCGCCGGCAACTACTATGACGTTGTCACCGGCACCGCCTACAACAACATCCCCGCCAACGGCTCGATCACCGTTTCCGCCCCCTCAAACCAGGGTCAGCTCCGTGTCATCGTGAAAGACTGGAACAAGGGTGTCATCGGCACCGACGGCAAGTTCATCTACAAGACAGAGGCCGTGTCGCACGGCGGCACCCCCTCGTTCGAGGACACCGGCGCCGAGCGTTTCTACACCGAGGATGACGCCATCGGCACCGCAGCCGTGACATTCTCGCCTGCCGGCGGTTCGTTCAAGACAGAGACACAGACCGTGACCGTGGCCCTCAACGAGGCCGCCGAATCGGGCTGGTACAAAGTCGGCACAGGTGCCATGGTGAACCTCACCGGCACGCTGAGCAAGACCTTCACCATCGGCGCCGACATGAACTACGGCGACCGCGTCACAGTGACCTGGGGCGCCACCGGTTCAGACGGTCAGGAATACACCGGTTCGGTGACCTACCGCAAGGTTGATCCCAGCGCCACCATCACCATCCACGTGAAGGCCGACGCCGCCCCCAACCTTTATGTATGGGGCGACAACGACGAGGGTCAGGAGGTGAAACCCGCAGGCGCATGGCCCGGCACCACCCTCTCGGAAACCAAAGAGGTCAACGGAAAGACATATTATTACTTCACCGTCGACGGCCTCGACAGCCTGAACTTCATTCTCAACCGCAACGGCCAGCAGACCGGCAACATCACCGGCATCACCGAGGATGTCTACTATGAGTATGACGGCGCCACTACCGCCACCAAGGTCGAAGAGGTTGTGACCGTAGAGCCTGTGGTTCACTTCTCGCCCAACGGCGGCGAATTCACCGACGATGAGATTGAAGTCACCATACGTCCGCGTAACCACGCCACAGCCACTTACTGCATCGACGGCGGCGAGACCGTGACACTTACCGGTGACACCACCGTGAAAATCGGCGCCGACAAGGAGATTGACGAGAGTATCGTGATTACCTGGACCGCCACGGGCGCCGCCACAGCCACAGCCTCGGCCCGTGCCGCAGCAGCCGTGACAAAGACCGGTTCGGTGACATTCACCAAACGCGCCAAACCCGAGGGCATGACCGTGTACTTCGACAACTCGATCGTGAAATGGAACAATGTGAAGATCCATTACTGGGGCGGGTCATCGTCAACCAACTGGCCCGGCGTGCTTATGAACGCAGTGCCGGGAAAAACCGACCTTTATGTCTATACCGTACCGACTGGCACCACCGGCGTGGTGTTCAACGGTGATGGCGGCCAGACTGACGATATCAAGGATGGCAATCTTATAGACGGCATGACATATCAGGCCACCGGCAACCGTGGGTGGACTACTGCAATCGACAGCGTGGGCACTGATGCTACCGACGCCCCGGTTGAGTTCTACAACATGCAGGGCATGCGTGTCGACAATCCCGTAAGCGGATTCTACATCATGCGTTGCGGCAATGTGGTCAAGAAAGTCTATGTACGCTGAAACACCTGAAACCAGTACCCAAAATATTATATAAGTTAAAGGTAATGTTGTAAGAGACACCCCCGTGGAGCGCGAGGCTCCGCGGGGGTGTTGTTCATTGCGGCTTTGAAAGGTGACGGCTTACTCGGCGGGGGCGAGTTTCACCGTGAAGTGGCGCATCAGCGGGGCCTCTTCGGTGATCACGTAGCCGCGGGTAATCTCGTCGCGGCGGTCATAGATGTTCTTCAGCGCAGCGGCGACAACACGCATGTGGTTGTCGGTGTAGGTGCGGCGCGGAATAGCCAGACGGCACAGGTCGAGCCCGGTGAAACGGTTCTCGCGGGTCACCGGGTCACGGTCGGCCAGGATGTAGCCGATCTCGCAGCCGCGTATGCCGGCCTCGCGGTACAGCTCCACGGTCAGTGTCTGCGCCGGGAACTCCTCTTTGGGCACGTTGGGCAGCAGCAGCGATGCGTCCACGAAAATGGCGTGGCCGCCGGCGGGGCGCTGGTAGGGGATGCCGTACTCGTCGAGCAGGCCGGCCAGGAACTGCACCTGGTGTATGCGGGTGTTCAGGTTGTCGAATTCGGTATTTTCGTCGAGACCCACGGCCAGAGCCTCCATGTCACGGCCGTTCATGCCGCCGTAGGTCAGGTAACCCTCGAAGGGGATGACGAACTTCTTGGCGGCCTCGTACCAGTCGGCGTGACGGGTGGCAATGAAACCGCCCATGTTGACGATGGCGTCTTTCTTGGCCGACATGGTCATGGCGTCGGCCAGGTCGAACATGTCGTGCACGATCTCTTTGATGGTGCGGTCGGCCTGTCCCTCCTCACGGGTCTTGATGAAGTAGGCGTTTTCGGCAAAACGGGCCGAGTCGAACACCAGCCGTTTGCCGTATTTGTCGCAGACGGCGCGTACCTGGCGCAGATTTTCGAGCGAAACGGGCTGTCCGCCGGCGGTGTTGTTGGTTATCGTCACGATTACGAAAGGCACCTTGTCGGCCGATTCGGCCAGCGCCTTGTCGAGGCGTTCGATGTCTACGTTCCCCTTGAACGGATGCTCAAGCTGGGTGTCCTTGGCCTCGGCGATGGTGCAGTCGAGGGCTGTGGCTCGGCGCGACTCTATGTGCCCCTTGGTGGTGTCGAAGTGCGAGTTGCCCGGCACGATGTCGCCCTCGTGTACCAGGGCCGAGAAGAGCACGTTTTCGGCGGCACGCCCCTGGTGTGTGGGCATCACGAACTCAAAACCGGTAAGGCGGTTTATCATGTCGCGCATGCGGAAAAACGAGCGGGCGCCGGCATAGCTCTCGTCGCCCATCATCATGGCGCTCCACTGGCGGTCGCTCATGGCGCCTGTGCCCGAGTCGGTGAGCAGGTCGATATAGACCCGTTCGGCCGGGAGTTGGAAAACATTGTAGTGTGACTCGCATATCCACTGTTCGCGTTCGGCGCGTGTGCTGGTGCGGATAGGCTCGACCATCTTGATGCGCCACGATTCGGCAAAAGGAAGTTCCATGGTGTCGGTAGGTGAAAGGTAGAAATATTCGGGTGATTGATTCTTTTCTTGTCAATCGCTTGTGTGTCAAGCGTGCGGAGCGCATAACAGCATATTATGCACCCCTCGCGCAAAGATAGCGATTCACCCCGTGATTTCAAAGCGCCCCCTGCATGTTCTTCAGCAGAACTGACAAAAAGAGCCGCGTCATCTGACGCGGCTCTTTTTGTGCGGTGGTGTCTGGACGGGTCAGCGCAGGATTTCCTTGGTGACGCGGGTTCCGCGGCGCACGATGTAGATGCCGGCAGCCGGGGCGGTGACGCGGCGGCCGGTGAGGTCGAAGTATTCGGCCTCAGAGGCGGGTGTGTCGGTGCCGATGACGGTGATGGCCGAGGTGTCGTTGATTGTCACGGTCTGCCACTGGGTCCAGCGGCTCTCGGTGGCGACGGCCGGATTTACGGGCACTGTCTTCACGCGCCAGTCGTAGGTGGCGCCGGGTGTAAGGCCGGTTACTTTATAGTTTGTGTCGGTAATCCCCTCGAACAGGAGCGAGCCGTTGCTGTCGGCGCGCATGGCCGGGGTCTGTGCGGCTGCGTCAGAGGCGTCGCCCGAGTAGATGCGGATCCAGTGCAGGATGGCGCGTTTTTTCTTTTCGGTCGATTCCACGGCCACGCTGTAGTTGGCGGGCGCGCAGTTCTCGAATTTCACGATGTACGTGGTGGTCGAGGCGCTTAGTGTTACGGGTTCTGTCTGGAGTTCCGAGCCGTCGGCGTCGCAGAGCAATACGTTAAGCTCCACATCGGTGTCGTTAGAGTATGCGTTGGCCGAGATGGCGACGGAAATCATCCCCTCGCCGGTATATGCGAATTCGGGCGATATGACACCTCCGAGCTGTTTGTTCGACCCCAGGCGTAGGCCTCCGCCGGCCTCGATCTCGGCATATCCTTCGGTTTCCCATGTATTGGTGTCGGAAAAGTCGGCCTCGGCGATGAGGGTGGTGACGGTCTCAGTGTGCGGGCGCACCTCAAGGGTATAGGTGACGTCGGTGTCGGCGGTGACAGCGGGCCAGTGCGGGGTGAAACCGTTGTCGGTCACCTGCATCGATTCGTTGGTGGGCGCATTGGCGCCTGTGAGGTCCGGTGCCGGGAGTTCGGCCGACGCACCCTCCATGTAGGTGCATGTGACTATGCCTGTCGAACTGTCGCGGGTGATGTTGGTGATGGGTTTGCCAAGCTTGCCCCCCGAGTTGAGGGTCGCGGCGGGCGATGTGTTGTCGGTGAAGGCGTTCTTGCCGCCGTAGGGGAAAAGGTCGGTCGACTCGGTGTAATCGTCACGGCGGTTATCGGCGCAGACCATGGCCATGCCCAGCGGATTCTGCGAGTTCACCCAGTTGTAATCCCAGTTCTCGCGATTGTATGTCACGTGATATATCATCAGGCCCTCGTCGGTCATGTACTGGTCCCAGCCCTGACGGTCGCGGTTTTCGATTACATAGTATTCGTCGGGGCTTTTGCCGGTGAGGCGGTAGGCTACGTCGGTGTCGGCGCTATTCTGGTTGAATACGGGCAGGGTGAGTGTCGAGCCGGGAACCGGTTCGGGTATCTCGTCGATCCAGCCCATGGTAAGCTTGTCGTAGGCCGAGTATCCCAGCGGGGTGTAGCCGCTGTCGTTGTAGGCGCCATAGTCCATGAGCGACCATGAGCCCATGCCGTAATATTCCACGCGGCCGGTGCTGTAATAGTCGGGCAGACCCAGACAGTGCGAGAACTCGTGGGCGAATGTGCCGATGCCGTCGATGCGCGACGTGCTGCTGCCGTTCAGCTCGTTGAATACGGCGAAGTTGTTGATGCCGACGCCGCCGATGGTGATTGACTTGCTGTACTCGGAAGACGTGAGGTTCCACTGGCAGGGCCACACGGTGTTGGCTATGCCTGACTGGGCCTCGCCGTTGCCGGCGTAGATGAAAATGACCACATCGCAGTTGCCGTCGCCGTCGTTGTCATAGAGCGAATAGTCTATGTCGGTGGCCAGGCGGCATCCTTCGGCCACCATCTCGCCCACGCGGCGGTCGTTGCCGTTCGAGTCGTTGCCGCCGTAATATGCGCGGTTCTGCGACAGGTGGTAGGGGCCGTAGACATCGAACTGCGGACGGAAACGTCCGTTCGAGTTGTCAAGGAAATACTGGCGTCCGCTTTTCTCGCCGGTCTGGAAGAAATCGGTGAATGTAGCCTTGGCATCGTCGCCCTGGGTGAAGGGTCGGTCGGTGTAGTCGACCAGGATTACTGGGATGCGGATGTCGCCCAGCGAGCCGATACAGTAGTCAGAGAGCTTGTCGGATGTGCCCATGCGGTGCGCGGGCGCCCCTTTCGGTCGGGTCATGCCGTGGCTGCGCGTCATTGCGCGGGCTGCTGCGTGTTTCCTGATTTCGGCGGGGTCGGCAGTGACGGCACGTCCCTGCGCGTCAAGGGTATAACAGCGGCCGTCGGTTGCGGTGTAATAATGTGCGAATTCATCGCCGGCAAGTGTGGCCTCTACTGTCCGGCCGTCGGCGGTAGCGAGTGTTGTGGTGAGCCCGCGTTTGGCGGGGATCGCCATAGCCGCCGAGGCGACGATGGCGCCTGCGGCGAGGGTCATGACTGTTCTTTTCATCTGCAAAGTGTTTTATGGCACCCGATGCCGCACAAACCGCCGCACCGGTATGGCAAAAGTAAGAATAAACCTTGTAAATATCAACATCCCTCAGCATATTCCTGTGTTTTTTATTTGTGGCAGGCAAAAACATGCCGCCATAAAAGGGTGCGTCATAATGTGCCGGTATTCATTGTAGGGGGTATGTCGAAATGCACAAATAAGCCCTTTCAACGTATAATTGTTGTGATTTCATTGTAGGAGGCTGTCTAACAAGCAAAGTTAGGCAGTCTCTCTTTTATACACAAAATCTGAA
>CALJBF010000194.1 GCA_938027385.1 uncultured Porphyromonadaceae bacterium
GGGTACAACGGTTTTCGAGACCGTCCCGATCGACCGCTCCGGCATCTTTCCTTGGGGCGTTTACAGGTGCAAAGTTAAGAGTTTTTTCCGAGAGAGAAAAGAAAAAATCATGTTTTTTGCCCGTCAAGGGCAAAAAACATGATTTTTCGGGGGGTATTCAGGGTTTGCAACCCCCTCCTCTATAATTTAAGAGCAATTAATTTAAAGGTAATTCCCGGATGGGATGCGCCGGCTGCGTTATGGATACCGGCGCGGGTGTGCGGCGGCTCAGTAGCGGATCTTGCCGACTATGTTGCCGACGCGGCGGATGTAGACCTCGCCTTCGTGCGGGGTGGTCACGCGGATGCCCTGCAGGTTGTAGTAGGTGGTCTCGGCGCCGGGGTAGGTGTAGTCAGCGCCGGTCTCGTCGATGGCGTCGACCACATAGTCGGTGATGCCGAGGTTGTCGATCATCACGCGCTTGCCGGCTGTCTGTTTCAGACGTATGCGTACTTCGGCGGGGTAGGGCACGTTAACTTCCACGGCGTGGCGCTCGTAGGTGGTGGCGGTCACGGGGATGCTGGTCACGGTGTGCCAGGTGTTGCCTTTGTCGGTCGAGACCATCAGGTCGAAGGCCGCCTCGTCGTCGGGGTTGCCGGTGGTCTGCCAGCGTTTGGCGTAGAATGAAACCACACCGGCGCCGTTGGCCTTGTCGGTGGTCATTTCAAGGAATCCTGTGCCCGTTTTGTTGGTGCGGGCGGCCTGCAGGCCCTCGTAGGGGAACGACTGGTCGTTGTTTGCCACGAAATATGCGTCGGTACTCCATGTGGCGGCCGAGCCTACATATTCTTTGGTCGAGTAGCTCGACTGGCCGGGGTTCTCGAAGGTCTCGAGAAAATCCGGGGTCTCGCCGGGCTCGTCATCTCCGCCGGGGCCCGGTGTGGGGTCGGGATCCTCACCGGGACCGGGATCAGGATCCTCGCCGCCGGGGCCCGGTGTCACCGAACCGTCGGGATACCAGGGTGTGCCGTTTTTGTCGCCCCAGATATAGTCGGCCAGTTCGGGATGGTCGATGAACGGGTTGCGGTTGCGCTGGTGACGGTACACGGCGTCGTTGCGGTCGGTCTCTTTCTTCGAAACCCGGTCGTTGTGGGCCCATTCCATGAACATCTCCACGGCCCAGGTCTTGTAGCAGGGATAGTCGTTACCGGCAAGGCAGTCGGCCGACCACCCCTTTATGCGCGAGTTGTAGCAGGCCGCCATATAGAAATATGTGCGGGCGAAATCGCCTTTGTACTCGTCGTCGGGCTCGAATACCTTGCCCGAGTAGCCGGGGTAGGTCGATGCGCCCAGGCGCCCGAGTCCGCGCACCGAGCCGTTGGTCTTTGTCTCGCCGTTGGCGCACACGCCGTAGGGGAAGTTCGAGCGCTGGTTGTTCACATAGCCGTCGGTGGGGTAGATGTGGAAGGCGTCGCTGTTCATGGGGCTGGCGTTGCCGAACCAGCTTTTCGGGAACGAGTGCTCGCGGTTGAGGGCGTCGCCCACGGCCTTATAGTTTTTGTTTTTATACTGTTCCCAGTTGCGCCCCCAGTCTTTGGTGGAGTACATGTCCCAGACCGAGCCGTCGTCGTGCACGTCAGAATCTTTGTAGACATCCCACAGGCCGTCGTAGCCGACGTTCGTGTGGCTTGAGATCACCGATTCAAGGGCTTTGAGGAGGGCTTTGCCCGTCTTCCCCTCGCACGAGTCGTAATACCCCTCGGGGGCGGCGGCGTAGGCCGATGCGCTCAGCATCGTGGCCGCCAGGATGGTATAGATTTTAGATTTCATCTGCCGGTAGATAAGGTTGGTTGTAAAAGCGTTTGCAAAGGTAGCTGATTTTTGCAAAACCGACATGTATATGCCGGTTAAAAAATCATGACGCGCTGAAAAGCAACCGGCTCTGCCGGCGTGTCGCGTTCCTGTGCACGGGTGTCAGTAGCTGAACGACGAGCCGCCCAGGAACTCGCGCAGTAGCGAGGTCGGGGGCACATCTTTGGCCCCGATGGGTGCGAAATAGCTCAGAAAACGGCGCAGACGGTAGGCCTCGGCATACTCGGGACAGTCGTTGGGCACGTCGCGCAGTATGGCCTCGCCGTAGTCGCGCATCACGCCAAGCTCGAAGAGCAGTGACGAGTTGAATGTCGAGTCGGCGTTCTCCTGATAGGGGAATATCCAGCGCTCCTCGCCGCGGCGCACCGAAGGCCACATGCGCAGGGTGTCGACTGCCGACGCCCCGCGGTACTTGTGGTCGCGTATGATGCGGCGCAGAAGGCGGTTGTCGGTGGTGGGAATCCAGTTGTGGTCGTCGATGGAGAGGGTTGTGAGCGCCGAGACGTAAACACGGTATTTCTGCTCTTCGGGAATCGAGGGGGTAAGGGCCGGGTTCAGACCGTGGATACCCTCCATGAGCAGTATCGACCCGGGTCTGAGCCGCAGGGTGTCGCCGCGGTACTCGCGGCGCCCCAGCTCGAAGTTGTATGTGGGCATCCGCACCTCCTCGCCGCGCAGCAGTGCCTGCAGGTCGCGGTTGAAGGTGTCGAGGTCAAGGGCGTAGAGCGATTCGAAGTCGGGGCGCCCGTCGGCGTCGAGGGGTGTCTTGTCGCGGTCGACGAAATAGTTGTCGAGCGAGATCATCTCGGGCTGCAGCAGGTTGGCCATCAGGTATATGGCCAGGCGCTTGGTGGTGGTTGTCTTGCCCGATGACGACGGTCCCGCCACAAGCACCACGCGGGCGTCGCCACGGTGGTAGCGGGCGGTTATCTCGTCGGCGATGGCCGAGATTTTCTTGTCGTGCAGTGCCTCGGCCACGTTGATCAGCAGTGACGAACGGCCGTCGGCCACGGCGCGGTTCAGCTGCCCCACGTCGCGCACCCCTACGATGTCGTTGAACCGCAGGTTTTCGTCGAAGGCGTGGAACATCTTCTCCTGCGTGACGTACTGCGCCGGCACATCGGGGTTCTTGCGGTCGAGTGCCATAAGCAGGAAACCGCCCATGTGGGGCAGGATGTCGAAGATGGTCAGGCAGCCTGTCGACGGCGCCAGGGCGCCGTAGTAGCTGTCGATGACCCCGTCGAGGCGGTAATATGTAGTGTACAGCTCGTGAATCGACTCAAGCAGGCGCACCTTGTCATTGAGCCCTTCGGCGCGGAACTTCTCGATGATGTCGCGCGTCAGGCGTTCCTTGCGCTCGAAGGGGATGTCGGCCTCCGCGAGCCGCCGCATCACCTCCTTGAGGCGTGCGGCCAGCGCGGCGTCGGCCTCGATGTTCTTCCCCTCGGGGTCGAACAGGCGGCAGAAATAGCCCCCCGACACCGAATGCTCGATGCGCAGGCGCGCGCCCGGCATCACTTCGGTGAGGGCGCGGTAGAGCATCATGCACAGCGACCGCACATATACGCGTCCGCCCGAGCCCGAGGCCGTGGTGAGGAATTCCACCATCTTCGGGGCGAAGACCTGGTACTGCAGCGGCTCGGTCTTGTTGTTCACGCGGGCGCAGATGAACCGCTGCCCGGCCAGACGTGACTTAAGCGCGGGCGAGCCGAGCAGTTCGCTCAGTGTCTCGCCCCCGCTGATGGGTATGTACTCGCCAAGATTGACGCAGTATATCTTTAGTGTCGCCGACATGATTGCTGGTCAGAATGTTGCGCGCCGTTCAGTCGCGGCCGTTGCCGAAGAAACGGAGCAGGTAGATGAACAGGTTGATGAAGTCGAGATACAGTGACAGCGCGCCCCATGTGGCAAGCGACGAGGCATGCATCACCGGATTCATGGCGGCCATGTTCTTGATCTGCTGGGTGTCCCAGGCGGTGAGGCCCACGAAGATCAGCACGCCCAGACCCGAGATGATCCAGTCAAATGTGCTGTTGGCCCAGAAGATGTTGACCACCATGCAGATGAGCAGGCCGAACAGGGCCATGTAGAGTATCGAGCCGACTTTCGAGAGGTCGCTCTTGGTAGTGTAGCCGTAGATCGACATGGCGCCGAACGTGCCTGCGCAGATCACGAAGGTCTTGAACAGTGAGGCGAATGAGAAGGCCAGGAAGATCAGCGACAGCGTGAGACCGTTGACCACGGCGAACAGATAGAACAGGCCGGTGGCCATGGCGGGCGACATCTTCGTCAGGCGCGCCGAAATCCAGAGCACCAGGCCGATCTCAACGATGGCGCATCCCCAGTAGGCCCATGAGTTCTGGGCCAGGAACAGCGACATCTGCGGAGCCATGGCGGCCACGCCGAACGATGTGGCGGCGGTGACCAGCAGCGCCAACAACATCTTCACATAAACCTGTTTCATAACGGCTGTCACCCGCTGGTCGAGCGACTGCCCCTGGGGCTGCTGAAAGTAGCCGCCCTGCTGATAGTAGTTATTCATAATTTCAATGGTTGTTTTTAACTGTAAGCCCCCTGTGGCCGGGAGGCCCTCTAAGGTTTTTAGGGGCTTTAGGGCTATAGGGTCTTTAAGGTCTTTAGGGTCGTTAAGGACTTTAAAGACTTTAAAGACCCTAAAGACCTTAAAGACCCTTTCCCCCACAAGCCATAAGGCCTGAAGAGG
>CALJBF010000195.1 GCA_938027385.1 uncultured Porphyromonadaceae bacterium
AATCAGCGTCTTTCAGACGCCCACATCTGTTAAGTTAATAGCATTGGGATGCACCCCGGTGCATCCTGATGTCAACGTGGCCGGTTCTCTGAGGGTGAGGATGCACCGGGGTGCATCCCTACAGCGTGGCAGCCAGCGGCAGCCGGTGGTTTGGGGGCGGGATGGAAGGAGGTGAGGGGAGGTGAGCGGGGATTGACGGATTTTTTGTAACTTTGTGGCTCATATCCGCGGGGATGGAATTCCGCGGATAAATGAACATAAAACTTTCAGGAAACACGATCAGATGAGCACGCTCGACATTGTGATACTTGTGGTTTTCGTGGCGTCAGTGGCCGTGGGCTGGTGGCGCGGCGTGATTGTGCAGGCCGGTTCGATCGGCGCGGTGGTTTTCGGCATCGTGCTGTGCCGCCTGGCGGCTCCGTGGCTTACGCTGCGCCTGGCGGGCACCGAAGGGGTTGACTATCTCGACAAGGTGCTGGCCAACGTGATACTGTTTGTGGCCGGATATTCCGTGGTGTGGCTGTTGAGCCGCCTGGTGAAGAAGGTCACACACGCCCTCTCGCTCGGCGTGGCCGACCGGCTTGCCGGAGCGGCCTTCTCGCTGTTCGAGTGGATGCTGGTGCTGAGCCTTTTCCTGAATTTCTGGCTGGTGCTCAGGCCCGACACCGACTATCATGCTGTCTCCGGACTCGCCAATGGCCATGCCGTAGACGCGGTGGTGTCGCTGGCGCCCCTGGTGCTCGGCTTTCTGCACTGACAGGTAACAATAAAATCAACAGGAATATGAACGCCGCACACATGCCGGCCGTTTATGTTTTATGAATATGAAGGAATCACCCGACAATCATGCCGCCGGACCGGACAGCGTCATCGACGATATCCGCGGCGACGGTGAATACAAATACGGTTTCGTGACCGACGTCGACACCGAGGTCATCCCCGTGGGGCTTGACGAGGATGTGGTGCGGCTTATCTCGCGGCTCAAGCATGAGCCGGAGTGGCTGCTTGAGTTCCGCCTCAAGGCCTACCGCCACTGGCTCACCATGACCCCGCCGAAGTGGGGGCACCTGCAGATGCCCGACATCGATTTCCAGGCCATCAGCTACTATGCCGCGCCGGGGAAGAAGAAGGCGTCCGGCTCGCTTGACGAGATCGACCCCGAGATCCGCAAGACATTCGACAAGCTCGGCATCCCCCTCGACGAGCAGAAACGCCTGTCGGGCATGGCCGTCGACGCCGTGATGGACTCTGTGTCGGTGAAGACCACCCACCGCGAGGCCCTGGCCGAGAAGGGGATAATCTTCTGCTCGATCTCAGAGGCGGTGAAAGAGCACCCCGACCTGGTGAAGAGGTATCTGGGGTCGGTGGTGTCGTATAAAGACAATTTCTATGCGGCGCTGAACTCGGCGGTGTTCTCAGACGGTTCGTTCGTCTACATCCCCAAGGGTGTGCGTTGCCCCATGGAGCTTTCTACCTACTTCCGCATCAATGCGGCGGGCACCGGCCAGTTCGAGCGCACGCTCATCGTAGCCGACGACGACTCGTATGTCAGCTATCTCGAAGGGTGCACCGCCCCGATGCGCGACGAGAATCAGCTGCACGCCGCCATAGTGGAGATTGTGGTCGAGAACCGCGCCGAGGTGAAATACTCGACCGTGCAGAACTGGTATGCCGGCGACGCCCAGGGGCGCGGCGGTGTCTACAACCTGGTGACGAAACGCGGCCTCTGCCGCGGTGTCGACTCGAAACTGTCGTGGACGCAGGTCGAGACCGGCTCGGCCATCACCTGGAAATACCCCTCGTGCGTGCTTGCGGGGCGCGGCGCCACCGGCGAGTTCTATTCGGTGGCCGTGACGCGCAACTACCAGCAGGCCGACACCGGCACGAAGATGATACACCTGGCGCCCGACACCCGCTCGACAATCGTGTCGAAGGGTATCTCGGCCGGTCACAGCGAGAACTCGTACCGCGGTCTGGTGAAGGTGACACCCGCGGCCGACGGCGCCCGCAACTACACCCAGTGTGATTCGCTGCTGCTCGGCTCGGAGTGCGGGGCGCATACCTTCCCCTACATCGACGTGATGAACCCCACCGCCGTCGTGGAGCACGAGGCCACCACGTCGAAAATCTCCGAGGACCAGCTGTTCTACTGCAACCAGCGCGGCATCCCCACCGAAGATGCCGTGGGGCTGATCGTGAACGGCTATGCCAAAGAGGTGATGAACAAACTGCCGATGGAGTTCGCCGTCGAGGCCCAGCGCCTGCTGGCCGTGACCCTCGAGGGCTCGGTAGGCTGAATGTCTTAATTGAAAAATATCCAGACCATGGACAACATATTACTGAAAGTGAGCGGCCTCAGGGCCAAGGTTGAGGAGAAGGAAATACTCCGCGGCATCGACCTGGAGATACGTCCCGGCGAGGTACATGCCATCATGGGCCCCAACGGTTCGGGCAAATCCACCCTCTCGGGTGTGCTTGCCGGCAACCCGGCCTACACGGTCACCGGCGGTTCGGCCACGTTCCACGGCATAGACCTGCTGGCGCTGTCGCCCGAGGCGCGCAGTCACGAGGGGCTGTTCCTCTCGTTCCAGTATCCGGTGGAGATTCCCGGCGTATCGATGACCAACTTCATGCGTGCCGCCGTAAACGCCAAACGCAAGTATTTCGGCGAGCCCCCCATGCCCGCGGCCGAATTCCTCAGGCTGATGAAACAGAAACGCGAGGTGGTCGAGCTTGACAGCAAGCTTGCGTCGCGCTCGGTGAACGAAGGTTTTTCGGGCGGCGAGAAGAAACGCAACGAGATATTCCAGATGGCCGTGCTCGAACCGCGCCTGGCCATCCTCGACGAGACCGACTCGGGCCTCGACATCGACGCCCTGCGCATCGTCTCGGCAGGCGTGAACAAACTCAAGACACCCGAAAACGCCACCATCGTCATAACCCACTACCAGCGTCTGCTCGACTATATCAAGCCCGACTTCGTGCATGTGCTCTACAAAGGGCGCATCGTGCGCACCGGCGGTCCGGAGCTGGCCCTCGAGCTTGAGGAACGCGGTTACGACTGGATCAAGGAAAACGACTGAACGCCATGGCACACAATCCGCTCACACAATATCTTGACCTCTACGAGGCCGAGGCCGCGGCGATAGCCGGTGACACCCCCGGTGTGCTCGAGCTGCCCCGCGCCGCCGCGCTCGCCGCGCTCAAAAAGGCCGGACGGCTCCCCGAGAAATCCGACCCCGGGTTCGAGAAGACCTCGGTGGCGGCGATGTTCGCCCCCGATTTCGGCGTCAACACACGCCGCATGACATTGCGCGCCGATGTGGCCGCGTCGTTCCGTTGCGGCGTGCCCAACCTCTCCACGCTCATGGCCTTTGTGGTCAACGACCGGTTCATACCGTCGGCCACGCTGGCCAAGAATCTCCCCGAGGGGGTGACGGTTTGCCCGCTCGCCGAGGCCGCGGTGAAATATCCCGGCACAGTCGGGCGATATTACGGCTCGGTGGCCGACAGCGTCCTGCCCGGTGTGGCGCTCAACACCCTTTTCGTGCAGGACGGCGTGTTTATCCACGTGCCCCGCGGCGTAAAGGTGCCGCGCCCCATACAGATTGTCAACATATTCTCGACCGATTTCCCCCTGATGGCTCCGCGCCGCGTACTGCTCGTGGCCGAGGAGGGTGCCGAGGTTTCGGTGCTGAAATGCGACCACACGCAGCGCGCCGGGGTGGAATACATGTCGTCGGAGGTGGTTGAGATCATCGCCGGCGAGGGTGCCCGCGTGGGATGGTACGACCTTGAGGAGTCGACCGCCCAGACCGCCCGCTACTGCCAGGTGTTCGTGCGCCAGGAACGCGACAGCCATGCCGACATCTGCGAGGCCACACTGGCCAACGGCACCACCCGCAACGAACTGCGCGTGCTTGCCGCCGGCGAGAATACGCAGACGCACATCTACGGCATGACGATAGCCTCGCAGGAGCGCCATGTCGACAATTTCTCAACCATCACCCATGCCGCCGACCGCGGCCGGTCTGACCAGACATTCCGCTACATCGTGCTCGACCGCGCCTCGGGCGCCTTCGAGGGGAGCATCGAGGTGTGCCACGGCGCCCGCTACTGCGAGGCGTTCCAGAGCAACCGCAACCTGCTCGGCTCGGTCGGGGCGAAGATGCACACCAGGCCGCAGCTGCTGATCTACAACGATGACGTAAAGTGCTCGCACGGCGCCACCACCGGCCAGCTTGACTCACGCGCGCTGTTCTACATGCGCTCGCGCGGCATCCCCGAAGACGAGGCGCGCCACATGCTCATGCAGGCGTTCATGGCTCCGGTGGTGCAGTCGATTCCGCTTGAGCCGCTGCGCGACCGCCTGTCGCATCTGATTGACATACGCCTGTCGGGCAACGCCGCATCGTGCGCCGACTGCGGCATCTGTGCCGACGGCCGCGAGGGCGATGAAAACAATTGACACATCAGGTAACGCATCAGGCCATGAGACGCGAGGATTTTCCAATACTCGGGCGTGAGATCAACGGACGCCCCCTGATTTACTTCGACAACGCCGCCACGTCGCAGACGCCGCGCCAGGTCGTCGAGGTAGTCGACCGCATGTACTTCACCCACAAGGCCAACGTGCACCGCGGCACATTCGCCATAGCCCGCGAGTCGACAGAACTGCTTGAGGCCACGCGCCGCGAGACGGCACGCTACCTCAACGCCCGCTCTGAGCGCGAGATCGTGTTTACCCGCGGCACCACCGAGGCCATCAACCTTGTGGCGGCGTCATACGGCGGCGAATTCCTGAAACCGGGCGACCATATCATCCTCACCGTCATGGAGCACCACGCCAACATCGTGCCCTGGCAGCTGCTGCAGAGGCGCGTGCCTGTGGTGATTGACGTGGTGCCGATACTGCCCGACGGCTCGCTTGACATTGAGGCATACCGCGGCATGTTCACCGACCGCACGCGCCTGGTGTCGTTCTGCCATATCTCGAATGTGCTGGGCACCGTGAACCCCGTGGCCGAGATGACGCGCATAGCCCATGAGCATGGCGCCGTGGTGCTCGTCGACGGCGCGCAGGCTACGCCGCATGAGGCCGTTGACGTGCAGGCGCTCGGCGCCGACTTCTATGTGTTCTCCTCGCACAAGATGTACGGCCCCACCGGCGTGGGCGTGCTTTACGGCCGCGAGGAACTGCTTGAGAAGATGCCCCCGTATCAGGGTGGCGGCGAGATGATCGACCATGTGTCGTTCAAGGGCACCACCTTCGCACCCCCTCCGCTGAAGTTCGAGGCAGGAACACCCGATTTCGTCGGCATAGCCGCTTTCGCCGAGGCTCTGCGCTATATCGGCCAGGTAGGTATTGACCGCATCAAGGCCCGCGAGCAGCAGTTGCTCGACCGAGCCGTGCCTCTGATGGCCGAAGTGCCGGGGATGAGGCTTATCGGTACCGCGCCCGGCAAATGCGCCCTGGTGTCGTTCCTGCTGGGCGACTCGCACCCGTTCGACGTGGGCACACTCCTCGACCAGTTAGGTGTGGCGGTGCGCACGGGCCATCACTGCGCCGAGCCGCTGATGGAGTGGCTCGGCATTCCCGGTACGGTGCGCGCCTCGTTCGCCTTCTACAATACCGACGAAGAGGTAGACCGTTTCGCCGAGGCCCTGCACCGCGTGGCGAAAATGTTGCGGGTGCGCTGAAAACCGTTTAGCCGTCGTGGTCGAATGAAACCAAAATTCATAAATAACTGATAAATGTTTTGCAAATTTCGGATTGTGTTGTAAATTTGCTGACGATAATCAATCAATTCAGCTATGGCAGACGACAGAAAGCATGACGCCGCGGGGTGGATTCTGCTCCGCTCATACAGCAACCTTCAGGAGGCCGAGATTGACCGCGGTCTGCTTGCCGACAACGGCATCCCCTGCGTGATTCAGAACGAGGCCATATCGTCGGTCTATCCCATGACCGATACCTGGGCGCCGCTGAACATGATGGTGCCCGCGGCGCTTGCCGACGAGGCGGCCGCCCTGATCGGGGAGCGCTGATTCCCCCTGTCTGTCTGCCATCTGCAATCAATCAATATGACGCCGCAGAGGCGTGTTGCGCATTATGGCACACAACAAGAAATTCAATACGCGGCTCGGCGTGATTGCCGCGACCGTGGGCTCGGCTGTAGGGCTGGGCAACATCTGGCGTTTCCCCTACGAGTGCGGACAGCATGGCGGCGGGGCGTTCCTGCTGGCTTACATTGTCTTCGCAGTCGCAATCGGGATTCCGGTGATTTGCGCCGAGTTCGTCATCGGCCGTTCCACCGGCAAGAATGTGGCCGGGGCGTTCAAAGCCCTGCGCGCCGCGCCGCTGTGGCGCTCGGTGGGCTGGATCGGCATCATCACGTCGTTCCTGATCATGGGCTTCTATTCCGTAGTGGCCGGCTGGTGCATGGACTATATCTGGCAGTCGCTGACCGGTTTCGGAGGGGTGGCCACCGAGGCCGCATTTCATGAGCGGTTCGACGAGTTCTCGTCTGACGTATGGCGTCCGCTGGGCTGGACGGCGCTCTTCCTGGTGGCGAATTTCTGGGTCATCAGCCGCGGAGTGCAGAAGGGTATCGAACGAATCTCTTCGGTGCTGATGCCGTTGCTGTTCATAATTCTGGCAGTGTTCTGAGTATATGCCCTTACGTTGCCTGCGGCCGCCGAGGGGCTGGAATTCCTGCTTAAACCTGATTTCTCGCAGTTGACGCCCGACGTGTTGCTGAGCGCTCTGGGACAGGCGTTTTTCTCGCTTAGCGTGGGGATGGGCGTGCTCATCACATACGCCTCGTATTTCAACCGGCAGACCCCGCTGGTGCGCACCGCCACCGTGACCACCGCGCTCGACACGCTGGTGGCCGTAATGGCGGGTGTCATCATCTTCCCGGCATGCTTCTCGTTCGGCGAGGCGCCGGCGGCAGGGCCGCGTCTGGTATTCGAGGTGCTCCCCACGGTGTTCATGTCGATGCCGCTGGGGCGGCTGTGGGGCGCGCTGTTCTTCATACTGCTTTTTGTGGCGTCGCTGACCTCAACGCTTTCGTTGACCGAGGTGACTGTGGCCTATTTCGAGGGGGAGCACAAGATGGGGCGCGGCAAGGCCACGGCCATCGATGCAGCCGGTGTAGGGGTGATGGCCGCGTTGTCGTCGCTGAGTTTCGGCCCCCTGGCTGGCATGACCGTGTGTGGCCTCACGTTCTTCAATCTGCTCGACTTCGTGTCGTCGAACATCCTGATGCCGCTGGGCGGCATGTTGCTGGCAGTGTATGCCGGGTGGGTGCTTGACCGCTCGATTATCCGTCACCAGCTCACGCCCGAGGGTGTCAGACGTGTGCCGGCCTACGTGCCGTTGGTGGTTTTCTCGCTGAAATACCTGGCTCCGGTGGCCATTCTGGCCATTTTCATCACCGGTCTGCTGTGACCGGCTGCAAACAGTTGGCCGCAGGTGGGGAAAGTATGCGAAAAAATGTGTAACTTTGTGGCGTGTCGTGTCTTCGCGGCACAATATTCAGGCTGTTTGTGAGTTATATAATCGGCTCACCATGCCTCTGTGTTAACGTGTCGGCACGGCACACCAACCATCGCCACAAATCATGAAAATTTCACATACGATACTGACATGTGCGGCCTGTATCGCACTCTCTTCGGTCGAGGCTTTCGGCCTCGATGTCGCCAACACCATGCCCGGTGCCCTCAAAAGCAACGTGGGCGACCAGGCGGCTACCGTCACCACCCTTAAGGTAACCGGTCCGGTTAATGCAGTCGACTTCGAGTTCATCTGCCACGACATGCCGGCACTGCGCACGCTCGACCTCTCGGGCGCCACGGTGACCGTCTACAAGGGCGCGAAACTGCTCAGCGGCCGTTTCGAGTCGGCCGCGCATGTACTCCCCGAGTTCGCGCTTATCGGCTCGGGTGTGACTTCGGTGACGCTGCCGGCCACCCTCACGGCCATCGGCGACGGTGCGTTTTCGGCCTCGAAGGTCACAAGCGTCACCATCCCCGCCACGGTGACCTCGATCGGCGAGTCGGCGTTTTCTGACTGCGCCGCGCTGACCTCGATCACGATTCCGGCATCCGTGACCTCGATCGGCGAGGGGGCGTTCAAGAAATGCACTGCCTTGACATCCGCCGCCGTCAATGGCACTGTCACCGAGATTCCGGCGCAAGCGTTCGCCGGATGTTCGGCTCTCGCCTCAGTTACGGTGCCTTCGTCGCTCAAGACCATCGGCGAGCACGCTTTTGCGCAGACAGCCCTTGCCGCCATCGACCTTACAGGCTGCACCTCGCTTGCCACAGTGGGTAAATGGGCTTTTGCCGGTTGCGATAAACTCAAGAATGTAGTAATGCCCGCCTCGGTGCCCGTTCTGTCAGAGGGCGCGTTCTTCCACAACACGTCGCTTGAGTCAAGCCTGGGCGCCATGCAGGGCGGCAATGCCGCCGTTCCCGACTATGCCTACACCGGCAACGAGAAGATGACCGCCGACGGTTTCGGCGACACCTCGGTGTCAACCATCGGCAACTATGCCATGCAGGGAATGTCGGGTGTGTCGGAGATAACCCTCCCCGCCACTCTCGAGAGCCTCGGCGACCATGCCATGGCCAATATGAGCGGTCTCACCAAGATTAAGGCCGACGGGCTGTCAGCTGTTCCCGCCGTAGGCCAGGATGTATGGGACGGCGTGGCGCAGGGTGATGTGGAACTCGGCGTGCACGAAAATATGGCCGACGCCTTCCGCAACGCCGACCAGTGGCGTGACTTCGCCGTGAAGATCATCACCACCGGCATCGACGAGGTCGGTGCCGACGATGCCACCGCCTCGGGCGTCAAGGGGCGTTTCTCGGGTCATGAGCTGATTGTCAGCTCGCTGTCGGCCGACATCACCGGCATCCAGCTCTACGACGTGGCGGGCCGCATGTACCTCCTTCCCGCCAAGTCGCCCGCCACCCTGCTGACGTTCGACGCCTCGGCCATCGATGACGGCATCTATGTGGTGCGCGTGATGCTTGCTGACGGCACCGCATCGGCCCTCAAAC
>CALJBF010000196.1 GCA_938027385.1 uncultured Porphyromonadaceae bacterium
CGCGAGAAGAACAGGGGCACGCCGTTCTGACGGGCGGTGAGGAATACCCAGCCGGTGCGGATCTGGTCGTCGGTGAGTCCGGCGCTCTCATGGGCGTTGCAGTATGTGTCGTGGCTCTCGACCCAGGTTGTCAGGAATTCGGGTGCGGCGGCGTGGCGCCAGTCCTTCAGGTCAAGATCTTTGGCTGTGCCCTTTTCAAGAGCCTCGCGCAGCACATGGCCGTAGGACGAGGCGGTCTGCCCCATATAGTCGGCATACTCAGCCTCGGGCACATTGCGATCCTGCAGAATCTCGCCGTAAACGAAAAGTGAGTCATACGGCACGGCGAGTTTCACACCCTTTACGGACTTGCGGCCGGTGGCGACGTCCCAGAAGTCATTCTCCTTCACGCCTGACGCGACGTCTACGGGGTCGGAATGTACGCCGATGTGCTTGGCGGTGTCATACCGGAAACCGCGTACGCCCATATTCAGCAGGTCGTTCACGAATTCCATGTAGTATTTCTGGAATGCGGGGTTCTCGGTGTTCACGTCGGGCAGACCGCCGGTACCTTCGAGCGTGCACTGCGCGCGGTCGTTGTAGTCGCGGATACCCACGAGGCCGTTAGAATGGAACATCTTGTCGCGGCCCCCCACGGCTTTGTAGAATTCGGGGCTTACGGCATCGATGTCAAATGCGGTGTGGTTGGGGAGCACATCGACGATGACCTTGATGTTGTATTTGTTGGCCGAGTCGATCATCTCCTTCATCTGCTCGCGTGTGCCGAGGATGGGGTTGCCGACCTTCCAGTCGGTGGGCTGATAATAGTAATACCAGTTACCCTCTTTAGCATCGAATATTTTCTTGTTCGCGCCCTCGGGGCTGTAGCAGTTCTGCACGGGCGATGTCTGGATCATGGTGAATCCGGCATCGGCGATTTTCGCCATATTGGCGGCCATGGTGGGGAAATTCCAGCTCCAGGCGTGCAGGATGGTCTCGGTGTTGGTGGCTTCGGGATTGTGGGTCATGCGGTCTTTGGCGGCGAAAGGCAACGCCACAAGGCCAGTCATGGCCAATAATGTAAGTCTTTTCATGAATGTAAGGATTGATATGAGGTATGATAATGTTGGTACATATACCGTTATAGACAACGGACGACAGCCACGGCTTATTGTAAGCCGCGGTTGTCGCCGTGGTTGCGTTATAGTGGTGCAGGTTCCACCTGTATACTGCCGTGGAGGAATCAGCTTTCAGGAGCGGCCTCCGGAGCGATGAGCTTGTAGCCTTTGCCGTGGATGTTTATGATCTCGATCGAGGGATCATCCTTGAGATGCTTGCGCAGTTTGGTGATATAGACATCCATCGAGCGGGCGTTGAAGTAGTTGTCGTCGATCCAGATGGTCTTGAGCGCGTAGTTGCGTTCGAGAATCTCGTTGACGTGGGCGCAGAGCAGGGTCAGCAGTTCTGATTCCTTGGTGGTGAGTTTGGTCACCTTGTCGTCGATGAGAAGTACCTGTTTCTGGGTGTCGAATGTGAAACGCCCGATCTTGTACATCGTGACCTCTTTCCCCTTCTTGCCCTTGACACGGCGCAGGATAGCCTCGATGCGGAACACAAGCTCCTCCATCGAGAACGGTTTGGTAATGTAGTCGTCGGCACCGATCTTGAAACCTTCGAGTATATCGTCCTTGATGGTCTTGGCGGTCAGGAATATGATGGGCACCTCCGAGTTCACGGCGCGGATTTCCTGGGCCAGTGTAAAGCCGTCTTTCTTAGGCATCATCACGTCGAGGACGCAGATGTCGTATTTGCCTTTGAGGAACGCCTTGTAGCCTGCCTCACCGTCGGCATACAGGTCGGTGTTAAACCCTTTGGCCTGGAGGTATTCGCGCAGGAGCATGCCCAGATTTTCATCATCCTCGCAAAGGAGGATTCGCATACGGTCGTCCATAGTTGTTAAGTTTTT
>CALJBF010000197.1 GCA_938027385.1 uncultured Porphyromonadaceae bacterium
GGTTCGTCTGAGCAGAGCACCACAAGCAGATTGCTCACCATGGCGGCACGCTGTGCCGGGGTAAATTCAGCCAGCTTGTCGCGGTCTATCTCGTCGATGGCCATGCGCACCATACCCACGGCACCCTCTACAATCTTCTCGCGGGCAGAGATGATGGCCGACGCCTGCTGGCGGCGCAGCATCACTGCGGCAATCTCGGGGGCATACGACAGGTTGTTGATACGAGCCTCCACGACCTCCATGCCGGCTATCTGCAAACGCTCGTTGATCTTGTGCTCGAGCAGTTCGTTGATCTCCTCGCCACCGCCGCGCAGAGTGAGCTCACTGCCGCCGTCGGGCGTATCGGGTGCGTCGTATGCGAAATGACCGGCCACCTCGCGCAGGGCTGCGTCGCTCTGTATGGCCACGAACGACTCCAGAGCGCGTGAATTGTAGCCGCCGGTGGATGTCGACGACCCGGTTTCGATGTCGAACACGGCACGGTAGGTGTCGCGGATCTTCCACACCAGCACCATACCGATCATCACCGGGTTGCCGCACTTGTCATTGACCTTGATAGGCTCGATGTCCATGTTGCGCACGCGCAAAGAGAGTTTGCGACGTGTCACGAAGGGGTTTACCCAGAAGAACCCCACCTTCTTGCATGTGCCCACATATTTACCGAAGAATATCATGACACGCGCCTCATTGGGTTCCTGCACGAAATATCCGCAACACCCTATGATGAAAAGGATGCCCAGCACCGCACACACCGAGAGCGCCAGCACCGGCTGAGTCTCGACATACATGGTGAGTATCAGCACGATGGCGATGGGGATAAGGATGAATGTGATGCCGATTACGGCAAAACCGGGGAGTGCCCACGAATTGTAGGCAGTCTCACGCGACTCGTTGTGTGTGCCCGGATTGTCTTTGATATTGCTCATATCGTATTGATGATGGAAATCATACGCGCACTAATCCATTACAGTGCGAGTACGAGGGTTATAAACAGCCGCTGACCGACGCAGAGACGCCGGTCAGCGTAAAATTTTCATTTACCGGAGTTCAGTTCATTGTCAGTTCATCGAACCCTGCGGCGTCAAACTCGTCGTCGTTGTACGAATCGGAGCCGAAGAACTCCTCGCCCATGTCTTCTGCCGCGGCAGCGGCAGCCGCGGCGGCTTTCGCATCTATTTTGGCATCGAATTCGTCAAGGTCGACCGCCTCAGCGGGAGCCTTGCCGATGGCGAGCGTGCATACCGGATCCTTGAGTGTGCGGCCGGTAATCATCTTCTTCATCTCGATATAGAACGAGCGGTCGGTAAGATAATCGAAAGTGAACATCAGGCGCTGACCCTCATCCTCGATGAAGTCAGAAAGCACGCTGTCTTCCATCAGGTAGACATCTTCCGACGAATCGGAACCCATGTCCTCAAGAGTTATCTCGCGCTCTTTCTCCCAACGGTCGTCGCAGATGAAGAACGACGACATCTGGTTCTTGTCATAATCCACCGACTCGCAGATTGCGTTCTTGAGGTCAAGGAAAGTGGCCTCGGCGTCGATCTGGATCTCGCGTTTGAAATTGTCGACTTCGTCCGATACTATTCTGAAGTTGAATATCATAATTGCTTTTGAAAATGTTTGTTGTCAGTGACCGGCGCGGCATGTTGTGACCCGAACCTGTTGTCGTGGCAAAGTTAAATAACTTTGCAACAAACTCCAACCAAAAGACACTTAAAAATACGCGGTTTTTCTATTGCATTTTAATATTTTTTAGATATACGGCCGCAGCAGCCGCCATGCGCCATGCCGGGCAAGACGGACTGACAGAAAAGAAAAGAGACGGCATGCCGTTTCACAGGCGTGCTGTCTCTCCGATACGGTTTACGCTATTACAAACGGTCAGCTCTTGGGCTGGGCCACAGGCAGAGCGCGCGAGAATACTTCGCGGAACGACACCAGGGTCTCGGTACGGCCAAGCCCCAGAGGCTGAAGTTTCTCGTGGATAAGGCGGAGCAGATGCTCGTTGTCGCGTGCATAGACTTTCAGCATCATGTCATACTGGCCGGTGGTATAGTGGCACTCCACTACTTCCGGAATAGACAACAGACTGTCGGCAACATCGGCAAATTTATCAGGGTCCTTAAGGAACACACCTATAAATGCACATGTGTCATACCCCAGGGTGGTAGGCTTGATGAGGGCACGCGACCCCTCAAGAATGTTCGTGGCCTGGAGTTTTGCGATACGCTGATGAATAGCCGCGCCGCTAACACCACATTCGCGGGCTATTTCCAGAAAAGGCTTTCGACCATTGTCGACCAGCATCTGAAGAATCTTCGTGTCGAGATTGTCGATTTGTAATCGTGGCATTTGATCAGGTTTAAAATTTAAGTTTGCTTTTTAACAGCCACAAAGATATATAAAATTCTTTAAAATCAAACAAAATGACGCCAAAATTTTAAAGCAATTTAATACTGCCGGGTAAATTTCGTATAAAATTCCAAATACAAAGATCATAAAATCTAAGATAACAGCTTACGTCACCGCAACCGGCAATATATCGTATATCACTGATATTAGCCACAATATGTCACAAACACCGGTCTTTATACCACTCTCAGCCACATGTGACGGAATGTAAGAATTTTGCGGCTTTTAATTTTTATGTTATACAACATATTTGAAAACGCCATGAACTTGCGGCGCCCCTCCACAGGCAAGAACTTGGCGGGGTGTCGGATTTTCAGTACCTTTGTACTTTGAAACAACTATCTGATTCAGATCAGCAATATGAAAGAGATAACCTTGCAGCGGCTCGGGAGCAACGACGCCATTCCCGAGGCTGTAAAATCCACATATCTCGGGGCATTCCCCGAAGAGGAACGCCGCGACTGGGATGACATCGCCGCACGCGTAAGCGCCGGAGACCTGATATTTTCGCTCTACCTCATCAGAAACAATGGCGACCCCGTGGGTTTCGTGACCACCTGGCGCCTTCCCGACGCGCTGTACGTCGAACATCTTGCCGTATATCCCGACAAGCGTTCGGGGGGCATCGGCTCGGCCGTGCTCGCTGAAATCGCCGACATCGCCGCCGGGAAACCGGTGGTGCTGGAGATCGAGCTCCCCGAAACATCAGACGATGCGCGCCGCCGTATCGATTTCTATACCCGAAACGGCTTTACGGCAATGGATCAATATCCCTACTTCCAGCCCCCCTATCGACCCGGAGGGCCCACCGTGCCGCTCATGCTCATGGTGACATCTCCCCTTCCCGACCCTGACAAATTCGTCATAATGCTCCACACATTAGTATATAACCAATAACCCGGGAGTATAACCAATGAGAATGACAAGACCATGGTCATGCCTGGGATTGCTCGTGGCGATTGCCATGCTTGCCGGCTCGTGCAACAGGAAGAAAGAGGCCACACCAACCGACGGGCGCCTTGAGGTAACCACCGGACTCGCACCGATCGGCAGTCTCATCAAGGCCGTCGGCGGCGACTCGGTATCGGTAACCGTACTGCTTGAATCGGGTGCCGACCCCGAACAGTTCGATCCGGGGGCTGCGGCAATGAAATCGCTGAGCAAAAGCCGCGTTTTCTTCACCCTGGACATGTTGCCTTTCGAAGAGAAGATTGTCGGGAATCTCGGCAGCCACACCGCGACATGCAATATCGCCGAAAACATCGAACCGATATGGGGTACGCATGGCGACGAGGCAGATCCGCACGTGTGGATGTCGGTCAGAAACCTCAAGGCAATGGCACAGACCGTAGGGACTGAACTTTGTAGAACCCGACCGTCGGCCGACCTTTACTTTAAATTCCGTCTGCAACGGCTTGAAAACAAGCTTGACTCACTCGACAGTTCATGGAACGCCCGGATTGCTCCAATCAAGGGTAAAGCTTTCGTGGTGGGCCATCCTACCCTATCATATTTCACCCGCGACTATCCGGTGAAACAGATTGCCACCGGAGCCGAAGGGCACAAGGAACAGACCGCACGCGACATCCGGCATCGCATCGACGAGGCCAAATCCGCCGGCGCCAGACTGATTTTCGCACAGCCCGGAAACGAGGGGCGCATGGCACGTGACCTGGCCACGCAACTCGGCGCAGAAATCGTGGAATTCGACCCCATGTCGCCTGAAACACTGGTACAGCTCGAGACCGTTGTCGACAAACTCACTGAAACCTATGGCAAATGACAATCCCATAATCAGGCTGACCGACGTCACGCTGCAACGCGGCGAGCGCCTTATCCTTGATAATGTCAACCTGAAGGTAAACCGTGGCGACTTCCTTGCCGTGACCGGGCCCAACGGCGGGGGGAAGACCACCTTGTTGCGTCTGATCCTGAAACTGCTCAAGCCCGACAGAGGGGCGGTCGAATACTTCAATTCCACCGGACAGACTGTCAGCGCCCTGCATATCGGCTATCTGCCGCAGAAAAACATGATTGACTCGCATTTCCCCGTTACCGTCAGGCAGGTAATAGCCATGGGACTGATGGGGAAAGCCGCCGATGCCACAACAGGAAACCATGACCGGCTCATCGCCGGCATGACAGAGACCGTAGGGCTGCGCGACCATGCCGACTCACCCATCGGCACGCTGTCGGGCGGTCAGCTGCAACGTGCCCTGCTGGGGCGCGCGCTGGTATCGAATCCTGAACTGCTGATACTCGACGAGCCGCTGAGCTATCTCGACAAGACCTTCGAGCACCGCATTTACGACATCCTCGAAAATGCCGCCCGACAGGCAACCATCATTCTCGTTTCGCATGAGATGAGCGTCATCGCCGCCATGGCCAACCGTCACCTCATAGTCGACGGTACAGCCCACGAATGTACCGGCCACCACCATTTCGTGCCCTCAGACTGCAACTGATCTCAATTCAGAACCCTCAAGATGCAACATACCACGCCCCCAAAAACAGAACCGCGGGAAATAGAACTGCTCGCCCCGGCACGCGACCTTGACACAGCCATAGCCGCCATTGACCATGGTGCAGACGCGGTATATATGGGCGCGTCGATACTCGGCGCACGCAAGGCCGCAGGGAATACAGTCGACGATATCAGGCGCGCGGCTGAGTACGCGCATCTGTTTGGCGCGCGGGTGTATGTGACCGTAAACACCATTATTTACGAACATGAACTAACTGCCGCGCGCAATCTTGTGTGGGATCTTTACCGCGCGGGGGTCGACGCGCTGATAGTGCAGGACATGGCCCTGCTGCGCATGGATCTGCCCCCAATCGCTCTGCATGCATCCACACAGTGCGACACCCGCGACGCCGCAAAGGCAGCCATGCTCGAAGAGGCCGGATTCTCGCAGATCGTACTGGCCCGCGAACTGTCGCTCGACGAGATAGCCGTCATCCACGACAAGGTTAAAGCTCCGCTTGAAGTTTTCGTGCATGGAGCGCTGTGTGTCAGCTACAGCGGCGACTGCCAGGCCTCGTGGGCCATCACAGGCCGCAGTGCCAACCGAGGTGAATGCGCGCAGGTATGCCGCATGGCCTTCGATCTTGAAGACGGCAAAGGCAACAAGCTGATCAAAGGGAAACACCTGATGTCGTTGCGCGACCTGAACCGTATCGCCGACCTCTCGGCCCTCCTCGACGCAGGGGCGTCGTCGCTGAAAATCGAGGGTCGGCTCAAAGACATACCATACGTCAAGAATGTAGTCAGCGCCTACCGCAAGGCTCTCGACAACATAATCGAGGCCAATCCCGACAGGTACCGCCGGGCCTCGGCAGGAACATCGCGCATCACCTTTACCCCCGACCTTGCCAAGAGTTTCAACCGCACCTACACCCCGTATTTCCTTAAAGGACGACCTGCGTCATTGGCTAACTTCGACACGCCGAAATGGACAGGCGAATATGTCGGGAAAGTCTCGCGGACGGAACGGAACGGCATCATGGCGTATCTTGACGAACCGGTAAACAACGGCGACGGTCTCGTTTTCCGAAACCGCGAGGGCGCTTTCGAGGGTTTCAGGGTGAACCGCGCCGAGGGTAACCGTCTGTTTCCGGCCCAGCCTGTCAACATCGCTCCGGGCACAGCGCTCTACCGTAACAGCGACACCGCCCGGCAGAAAATGCTGGCCGGGAAAACCGCAGAAAGAACTCTGGCCATCTCCCTTACCCTGCGCCCAACACCATCGGGCATCGCTCTCGACGCTTGCGATGAAACCGGAATCAGCGTAAGCTGTGCCGTGGCGGTCGAGCTGCTGAAAGCCCAGACCGACCAGCGTGCGGCACGCGCCAGGACACTCGCCAAAACGGGGGGCACAATCTTCAGCGTGACCGAAATCCACGACAACGCGGGCGACATGTTCATACCCGCGTCGATACTGACCGGCTTGCGGCGCGACACACTGGAGATGCTTGTTACTGCCCGGCAGCTCAGACACACGCGTCCTCTTCCCGGAAAAACAAAGGCAGAGCTTGCCACACCCGCGACCCTGTCACGTCACGACAATGTGGCAAATTCACTCGCCACGGAATTTTATGCCGCCCACGGCACACAGACCATAGAGCCGGCAATCGAGGTGAGCGCACGCGCCGACAAGGAGATCCGCGTCATGGAGTGCCGCTACTGTCTGAGGCATGAGCTTGGCGCCTGCACAAAAACTCCCGAAGGCAGAAAACTGCCCCGGGAGCTGTATCTCGTAACGGCCAACAACCGTTTCAGGCTTGAATTCGACTGTCGCGCATGCCTGATGCGCCTGTGGTATCAGCCGCGCGGCTGACTTGCACGCGGTCTCACACCCGGGCGAAACCGTTTTTAAGGCGCTGACGCACCACCTCGTATATCATCACGCCGGCGGCCACCGATACGTTCAGCGAGCCGATCTGCCCTAACTGGGGGATAGAGACCTGCGTGTCGCAGTGACGCAGTATATCTGGGTTTATGCCGATATCCTCGGCTCCCATCACGATGGCAACGGGACCGGTATAGTCGGCCGATGTGTAGTCCATCTCGGCTTTCTCACTTGCGGCCACGATTTTGTAGCCGCTGTCTTTCAGGAACTTTACGGCATTGAGCAGGCTCTTTTCGCGGCATACAGGCAGATAGTGCAGCGCACCGGCCGATGTCTTGACAGCATCCCCGTTCACCCCGACGCCGCCGCGGGCCGGAATCACGAGGGCATCCACCCCGGCGCACTCGCATGTACGGGCAATAGCGCCGAAATTACGCACATCGGTAATACCGTCGAGCAGTACCAGGAAAGGTGTCAGTCCCTCTTCATAGAGCTTGGGAACCATGTCTCTCAAAGACTCGTAGGTGATGGCCGCCAGTATGGCCACCACCCCCTGGTGGTTACGGCGCGTGAAACGGTCAAGTTTCTCGGCGGGTACACGCTGTATGATTATCTTGTGACTGTGCAGGGTATCGAACAGCTCACGGGCAAGCTCCCCGTGCAGATCCTGCCTGATATATACCTTGTCTATCTCCTTTCCGGCCTCTACGGCCTCTATGACGGCACGTATACCGTAGATTATCTCATCTCTTTCGAGCATTGTCTCAGTTGTTTAGTAATGAAATTGCTGTCTGGCGGGCCGCCTCGTTGGCGCTGTCGCCCGAGAGCATCAGCGCAAGTTCGCCCACGCGCTCGCTGTCGGTGAGCTGACGGATGCGCGTCACCGTGTTGTCGGCGGTGTCTTCTTTGTAGACCTTGAAATGCGTGGCACCCTTGGCAGCGACCTGCGGCAGGTGCGTGATGGCTATGACCTGTATGTTTCGGGCGATAGCCGACATGAGGTCGCCCATGCGGTTGGCCACATCGCCCGAGACGCCGGTGTCGACCTCGTCGAATATAAGCGAGGGGAGTTCCATCTTGTCGGCCACGATTGACTTGATGCATAGCATGAGTCGCGAGATCTCGCCGCCGGATGCGGTGTTGCCCACCGGCAGCAGCGGCTGGTTCTTGTTGAAGGCGAACAGGAACTCAACCTTGTCGGTACCGGTTGAGGTCAGCTCGTTGTCGGTCACTGAAATCTCAACGCGCAGGTTCTTCATGCCCAGGGGTATGGCGCGCTCGCGCAGAATCGCGGCAAACTTCTCGGCCTCGGCATGGCGCACTTCAGAAATCTCCTTTGCAATCACAAGAGCCGCTTTCTTGGCTACCCTGACGGCCATCTGCAGATCCTGCAGAGCCTCGTCGCCAAGTTCGATAGTGCGCAGTCGCGCGCCTATGCCGTCGCGCAATTCAATCAGCTTTTCAACCGAATCGACCTTGAAACGGCGCTGAAGGTCATAAAGCTGATTCAGTCTCTGCTCTATGGCGTCGAGGCGCGCCGGGTCATCGGCCAGCGAATCGTCATACGACTCGAAAGAGCGGGCTATGTCGCGGCACTCCACCCTCACCGACTCCAACCGCTCGGCCAGCGAGTCGGCGTCGTCAAGCAGGTCGGTAAGCGCCGCGGCGCCGTCAGCCGCCTGCGACAACAGCGAGTCGACATTGACATCATCGGTAGACAGCGCACGCAACACACCGGTCAGTGACTCCTTTATATCGGCCATGTTGGTGAGCACCTCGCGTTCACGCTCAAGCTCCTCCTGTTCGCCCGGCTCAAGGTTCGCCTCGGTAAGCACATCGAACCGGTGGCGCAGGTATTCCTCCTCGCGGCGTGTCTGCTCTATTCGGCGGCGCGTTATCTGGTAATCGCTGATTGACTTGCGGTAACGGCTGTAGGCCTCGCCGAACCTGACAAGACGCTCGTCGTTGTTAGCCAGCGAGTCGAGCACACGCAACTGATACGGCGGCGACGCCAGCAAGAGGTTCTGATGCTGGGAATGGATGTCGACCAGATCAAGTGCAAGCTGCCCGAGCACGGTGAGGTTCACCGGCGTGTCGTTGATAAAGGCGCGCGAACGCCCGCTGGGGCTGATTTCGCGCCTGAGTATCACACGTTTCGGGTCGAAGTCTATGTCATTGTTCTCACAGAAGGCGAGCAGTCCGGCCATGCCGTCGGTTGTGAACGACGCCTCCACGACCGATTTCTGGTCGGGATTGCGCATGGCTTTTGAGTCGGCGCGGCCGCCGAGCAACAGCGACAGGGCGCCGAGCATGATCGACTTGCCGGCACCCGTCTCGCCTGTGATGATGTTGAACCCACGGTGGAGTTCAATGTCTACACAGTCGATAAGCGCGTAATTCGATATATGGAGTGACTCGATCATCGTGAGTGATTATTAAGGTTTTATTTCGTGCTGCCGGCCTTTATCTGGTTTATGCGTTTCATCTCGGTGGGGAAAATCGGCGACAGCATTTCCGAGACATTCTCGCGTTCGGTCTGCGACGCCTTCGAGTAGATATTCACCAGTTCGTCAAGCTTGGCGTCCTTGAACATCGACAGCCCCACCGACATGGGATCGGCCTGATATACGGTATTTATCACGTTCAGCGACTCGGTGATCTTGGCCCTCCCCTTGTCGGGAGCCTGAAACATCTCGTCGAGTCCGAGGCGGTGATAGTCATAGAGCATGTCACGCAGACCGGAGGTTGCGGGGGTGGTATAGGTATCGAGTACCGCCGAGCGGTTCTTCTTGTCTTCGAAAGCCTTCCAGCCGGGCTCGCCCGACGACTGCGCCATCTGCACAATCTGCGCCAGCCGGTCGAAATACTCCTGGCCACCCTTGCGCGAGAACGAGTCGAAATCGACCGCAATGAACAGGTAGGCGTAGAAATTGAGTATGGCCGTGAGCTGGCTCTCCATAGTGTTGGCCGAGAAGGTCAGCGGCTCACCCTGCTGGTATGTGAATTCGAGGTTGGTGTCCTTGAAGTTTATCAGCGTGGTAGTGTAGGTGGAGTTGTAGACCGGGCGGGTCGACTGCACCTGCAGGTCACCCTTGTAAGTGTCGCCGTCAACCTCCTTTATAGTAAAGAACATGCGGCACTCGATCTTCTCGACCGGCGAGAACTGGGCATTGGTGAAATGCGTCGTGTTCATGTATTCGTTGACCGACTCCTTTAGGGTCTCGAACACGGTCTTGTTGGTGCCCTGTATCTGGTCGGTGTTGAACTCTACCTGACAGTTGAGTTCCTGCGCCGAAACAGTGCCTGTGCCCGAAAACAGGGCGACAGCAACACATGCCACCACGGCGGCCGTATATGTGATAGTATCTTTAATTATCTGAAACATACCATATAAACGGCTTTACACCCGTATTATTGCCCGTCAACGGGGCAAAGACGCGCTGCCACCGTGTCAAGGATGTCCCGGGCCACGTCGCGTTTCGACTTCATGCCGAATTCGGCGGGTGCCGAGCCGTCACGGAAGAATATGGTCACCTTGTTCGTATCGGTGGCGAACCCTGCGCCTTTGTCACGCAACGAGTTCATCACCACCATATCGAGGTTTTTGGCGGCAAGTTTCCTGACCGCATTCTCGCTCTCGTTGTCAGTCTCAAGGGCAAAGCCCACAAGAATCTGCCCCTCATGGCGGCGTGCGCCAAGGGTGGCGGCGATGTCGGGATTCTTCACAAGTTTCAGTTCGGGCGCCGGGCCGTTCTCGCGCTTTATCTTGTGGTCGGGCACCTCGGCCGGATGATAGTCGGCGACCGCGGCGGTCCAGATGGCTATGTCGGTGGTGTCAAACAGTTTTTCGGCGGCATCGAGCATCTCACGCGCCGACTCGACGCTCACTACCTTCACCCCTTTTTCAGCGGGTTTTATGTCCACCGGTCCGGAAACAACCGTGACATCGGCGCCACGGCGCGCGGCCTCGTCGGCGATGGCGTAGCCCATGCGCCCGGTCGAGTAGTTGGAGATGTACCGCACGGGGTCGATTCGTTCGCGGGTAGGCCCGGCGGTGACCAGCACCTTCCGGCCCTTCAGCGATGTATCGGCCTTAGCGGCGAAATATGCCTCGACATACGCCAGAATATTTTCAGGTTCCTCCATGCGCCCCTTACCCACGAGATGCGAGGCAAGCTCACCCTCAGCGGGTTCGATGACCAGGTTGCCGTATGACCGCAACAGCTCAAGATTGCGGCGCGTGGTGGGATGCGCCATCATGTCGAGATCCATCGCCGGGGCGACGAACACCGGCGCCTTGGCCGACAGGTAGGTGGTTACCAGCATATTGTCGGCCACGCCGTTGGCCATCTTGGCGATGGTGCATGCGGTGGCGGGTGCGATCACCATGGCGTCGGCCCACAGGCCGATATCGACATGGCTGTGCCATTCGCCGGTATTGGCGGTGAAGAACTCACTGATTACCGGGCGGCCGCTCAGGGCCGACATCGTGACCGGCGTGATGAACTCCTTTGCCGAAGGGGTCATGACTACCTGTACCTGATGACCCGCCTTGACCATGAGCCGCAGCAGGGCGGCAGACTTGTATGCCGCTATCCCCCCTGTTATGCCGAGCACTATGTTCATCGCGACCTGAGTTTTATGGCCATGAAACAGCGTTTCGTGTCGGAGGGGAAATCACCCTGCTGTATCCAGCCGAAATATCCGGGGTCGCGCTTGAGCACGTCAGCCGCGAGCTGACCCTTGTATTTGCCGAAGTTTATGACCTCGCGGTGCTGGTCGTCGTAGATCAACCGGCCCATAAGGTCGACGTTCCTGGTCTGTGTCGAATACTCGGCAAGGGCGTCGATGTCGTTAGGCAGGTCGTCATAATGGTCGAGCTGTGCCATAAGCACCTCGTAAGTGGCGCGGGTGTCGGCGCTGGCCGAATGGGCCTCGTCGAGATTCTTTCCGCAATAGAAACGGTAGGCGGCCGTGAGGGTGCGCTGTTCCTTTTTGTGGAAGATGGTCTGCACGTCGATGTAACGCGGACGGCTGAAATCGTAGTCCACACCGGCGCGGGCAAACTCCTCGGCCAGCATGGGCACGTCGAAACGGTTTGAGTTGAACCCGGCGATGTCGCAACCGGTGAATGTCTCGGCCAGAGCCTTGGCGATCTGCTTGAACGCGGGTTTGTCGGCCACATCGGCATCGGTGATGTGGTGTATCGCCGTAGCCTCGGCAGGTATGGGGCGACCCGGGTTGACCCTGAGGGTGCGCTGTTCGTCGCGGCCGTCGGGGAACACCTTGATTATCGAACTCTCGACGATGCGGTCACGCAATATGTCGGTACCG
>CALJBF010000198.1 GCA_938027385.1 uncultured Porphyromonadaceae bacterium
GCCTGATGGCAATCAGGCCGCCGACAGTAAGCACCACGCTGACCGCCACGGCGATGATGTCGGCGGTATTTGAGAGGTCAGCTCCGAAATTGTCGAAGACGCCGGGTGTGCCACCCTCGTTTACGGTGTGCCATTCGCCAAGCACCACTATCGAGTTGTTGACAATGTGCACAATCATCGGCACCCACAGCGAGCGTGTCCACCACAGCAGATAGCCGAAGTACGCCCCTAACAGGAACCTGGGCACGAATCCGAAAAACTGGAAGTGGAATGCGCTGAATATGAATGCGGTGAGCCAGATGCACAGATGGGGGCCGAGTGTGGTGGCCATCATGAGCCGCTGCAGTGCGCCGCGGAAAAACAGCTCCTCACTGAATCCGGCCAGCACGCCCACAATCAGTATTGACACAATCAGCGACCCTAACGAGGGGCCGGCCATCATTATATCGGTGGCCTGGGCGGCCGCCTCTTCCATCTGGCGAAACCAGTTCTCCAGACCGGACATGGACTCCGGCAGGTGTATCGATTCGTTCCAGTGTATTATCAGGTTCAGGGCCGGAGCCGAAACTATGAGCGTCAGCACCGCCATGGCCGTTGTCATGAAGGGGGGCTTTACATCCACCGCCAGCAGTTTCGCCGGCAGACGCGTGGAGAGCATGGCGGCGATTATGGCCGGGATGATGAATACAAGCATATCCTGCACGACGGTGCCGATGCGCATTCCGGCCTCGGGGCGTTTGACTACCATCATCAGCAAGGGAATGAGTATCGAGGCCAGGGCCAGGCAGACCACAAAGGCCAGCAGCAGAATCAGCAGACCCGAACCCGGAGTAGCGAGTCGGAACCCGAGCGGAGCGGGCCGGTTGTCAGGTTGGATGTTCATTTTACTGTAATATAATAAGGTGATACCAGTTTGGTGTATTCTGGGGTAGGGAGGGTGTCGGTACCGCGGATGGCCAAGGTGTCTGATACTGTCGGTATGCCTGAATTCCCGGCATGGCGGCGTAACCGCCATAATAGACGGCGCGGCGCACGGCCTGTGACTGTCGAGACCTCGGTTACACGTTCAACGGACAACCCGGCCAGAGTCGCCTCAGTCTCGATGTGTCGGCGGGAGTCAGGCATCGAGATCATACACAGAGAGCCACCCGGCGCGAGCAAATCAGGGGCGGCGGTTACAAGCGACAGCGGCGAGAGTGCGGCGGCATGCCGGGCATCACGACGGCGTGCGTCGGGCGCCTCCGCTCCGTTGGTGAAAAACGGAGGATTGGAAATTATGAGGTCAAACATTCCGTGTTCAGAGACTACGGGGGCTCGGAAATCGGCGTTGACAAGATGCAGTCTTCCGCACCAGGGCGACCGTGCGAAATTCTCGGCCGCCTCGGCCGCCGTTTCGTCATCGATCTCGACGGCCGTTATCTCTGCGGCGCTGAGAACCTGTGCGGCCATAAGGGCGATTACTCCGGTGCCGGTGCCGACGTCAAGCACACGTGCCGCATCGGCATGGTTGCCGTCAAGCGCCCATGCGCCGAGCAGAACACCGTCGGTGCCGACCTTCATGGCCGACCGACAGTTGCTTACGTCGAACTCTCTGAAATGAAAAACCGTCTCGCGGTCTGGGTTGCGCATGGCTGTGAACGGATGAATGATATTCAACTATGAAACGGTTGTCGGGCCGGGATATTGCATAACTTTACGCCGGGCGGATTTGTTTATTATAGGCAGTATGATTAATTTTGACGGAATTTTCAAAAAAGAGACATTATGATAGTAAATTCAGCCCGGTTTGTGATCAGTAATTCAAAATGGCAGGCATGTCCGTCTGAGATGCGCCACGAGTTCGCCTTCATCGGGCGTTCGAATGTTGGCAAATCGTCGCTGATAAATATGCTCACGGGTCAGAAAGCCCTGGCAATGACTTCGGCCACGCCCGGCAAGACTATGCTCATCAATCATTTTCTGGTAAATGACGAGTGGTTCCTGGTTGACCTGCCCGGCTACGGCTATGCACGCCGCAGCAAGGCTGACCGCGACAAGCTGATGAAGATGATTCAGGGGTATATACTGGGGCGCGAGCAGATGACGTGCCTTTTCCTGCTTATCGACGGTCGCCACGACCCTCAGAAAATCGACATGGAGTTCATGGAGTGGCTTGGCGAGAACGGTGTGCCCTTCTGCATCGTATTCACCAAACTTGACAAGATGACCTCAACCGCCGCCAAGGCGCAGACCGCCAGTTACCTTTCTGCGTTGCTTGAGAAGTGGGAAGAGCTGCCCCCGGTGTTCCGCACTTCGGCAGTCGACCGTCGCGGGCGCAACGAGATTCTCGACTATATCGACCAGCTCTGCAAACTTCCGTTGCTCGATACAGACAGCGCGAATCAATAAACATTTGCGCGCCTCAAGCCGTTTTTAGGTTATAATCATATCTGAGAACTTAAAAACATAAAGCCATGCTTGAGAAATATTCAAACCCCACGGAAAAGGTCGATATACCCGCCGATGTTGTGGCAGATGCCGCACAGAAAGCGAAACAGGCTCTGAAAGACCTGCCCGGTGCAGCCATTGACAAAGCCGACGACGACCGCACCACCCGACGCCTCGTTGACCAGCGCACATGCGAGCAGAACAGCAATCCCCGCGATAACGAAGGTCCGTCAGACAAAAGCTGAAGGAGGGTACCATAACAGACCTACAATAAAAGCCCGCACATGTGCGGGCTTTTATTGTTATTATATCATAATGATGGGGAATCAGCCGAACTTGGAGATTTTGCGGAGCATCGCCTCGTTGAGGATGCGGATGCGGCGCCCGTCGACCGTAATTAGTTTTTCGGTGACGAAACCTGACAGCGTGCGTATGGCGTTGGAGGTGGTCATGTTCGAGAGGTTGGCCAGATCCTCACGCGCCATGTAGATGCGCAGGGTCATGCCGTCTTCCTCGAAACCGTAATGATCGCGCAGCACCATCAGTGCCTCGGCCAGGCGCCCGCGGATATGTTTCTGCGTGAGGTTGACGATCTTGGTGTCGGAACCGCCGAGGTTGCGCGACAGTTCATGGATGAAGAACCAGGCAAGACGGCGATTGCCGTTGATAAGATCCTCAACGAGTGTCATCGGGAGTGTGCCCACGGTCGACGGCTCGAATGCGGCGGCCGACGAGTTGTATTTCTCCTTGGCGAAATAGGCGCGGTAGCCGAAATACTGCACCGGTCTGATCAGGCGCAGAATCTGCACGCGGCCTCCGATACCGTCCTTGAATTTCTTTACCTTGCCCGACAGCAGACACCAGAGGCTTTCGGGGTCTTCCCCCTCGGCATAAATCAGCTGGTTCTTTTTATAATTGTGTATTTCAAAAGCGTCGATGATGCGGCGTTTTTCATCAGGCTCGAGTATCGTCCAGATTTCGGCCAGATCTTCGCTTATGACTTTTTCGAGTGCACTTTTAATCATGTCGGGTAAGATTCGCGCTGTGTGATTATGTTATATAACACAAAGGTACTGCTTTTTTGCAAATATGCAAAACGCGATATGCCAAAAAATCAACATATCGCGTTTCTGCAGGGCGCGGGCGCCGGTCGGCGGCAGTCCCGTCACATACATCACATATGTTACATACGTTACATACGTCACATACTTTATATATTGGTGTAATGGAAACCCGTGGGGTGTCAGCTTATGCCCCCTGTCTGGTAGAACTGCAGTATGCGGCAGCGCAGCAGGTAGTCATAGCGGGCCTGGATGGCTGAAATCTCTGTGCGGAACAGGTTGTTGCTGGCCTGCTGGAGCTCGTAGGAGGTAGCGCGGCCAAGGTCGAATTTCTCGCGCACGGCCTCGAACGCTTTGCCGGTGGCCACAAGACTCTCCTGCGAGGCTTTATACTGGTCGCGCGAGGCCACGGCCTGGGTGTGGGCCAGGCGGATGGTCTTGTCGATTTCGGTTTCGCGGCGCTCGGCCTCGAGAGTGGCCTGAATCTGCTGCAGACGTGCGCGGCGCACTGAGTTGCGGGTCGAGAAGGCGTCGAAAATGGGTATCGACAGGCGGAAACCGAAGTATGTGGAGTAGTTGTGGCGCATCTGGTTGCCGAACGACTCGTTGTCGAATCCGCTCACTGAATAATACTGCGAGCCGGTCGAGGCGCCGAACGAGAGCTTGGGAATCCACCCCGACTTGGCCACCGCCACATTATCTTTGGCTGCAGTGATTGCGGCGCGGGCGGCAAGGATGGAATTGTTGGTGGCAAGCGCCTGCTCGAGTACCTGCGACGCGGCGGGGAGGTAGGCGTCGTCGCCGTCGAGCCCCTGTATATCGAATCCCTCGGCATCGCCCAACTGCAGCAGGTTGGCCAGTGTGATCAGCTGGGTGCGGGCGTCGCCCTGCGCCGAGACAAGCTGAAGACGGTTCTGGGCCAGTTGAGCCTCCAGGTCATAAACCTCGGCCTCGGCCACTTTGCCGGCGTCGGCCAGGGCGCGCTGGCGTTCAAGCTGATATTCCGACAGGTCGACCTGCGCCTGCGACGATTTCACTACCTCGCGGGCATAGAGCACCTGCAGGTACTGGGTGATCACGTTCAACTCTATGTCATCTTTTGCGGCCTCGTATTCGAGCAATGTCTGCTGCAGGGCCGACTTGGCGTACTTGAGGCGCCTTACATTCTCGAGCCCCTGGAACAGCGGGAGGTTCAGCGACACGCCCCACTGGAAGTTGGTGGTGTTGCGGTCGGCGTAGGTATTGTCGGCCGTGAGTCCGCGGCCGAAGTTGAAACTCTCTGACGCATCTGCCGAGAGGGTAGGCAGGAAAGCATCCTTGGCCTGGGTCACGGTCAGCTCTGAATCGTCAATCTGCAGAGCCTGCTGACGCACCGAGATGTTGTGCGCCACTGCATAGGTGATGCATGAGTCGAGACTCCACGCCTCGGCGTGTGCCCCGGCCGGGGTGACGGCAGCACAGACGGCCACTATGACCCCTGCGAGCGCATATATTGATCCGTTACTTGTTTTCATTGCCGCGGAGTTTTGTCTTGGTGTTGATCACGCTGTCGGTGAGGGCTACTTTCAGGCCGTCGCTTACGCCGGTCTTCACGGCCTGGCGGCGGAATTTCTGGGCCGGTTTCTCGGCTTCGAGCACATAGACGAAGGCGCTGTCACCCTCATATTCAATCACGCTTTCGGGGATTACCACCGCACCCTCGGCACGCTGCAGCACTACCGAGGCGTTGGCCGAGTAGCCGGCGCGCAGTTTGCCGGTGTCGGCGGCGTCGATGGCGGCCTTGACCTCGAAGGTGTTGGTGCCGTTGTCATCCACGGCCATAGGGGCTATCTTCTCGATGACAGCCTTGAAGTTCGATCCGGCCACGGCGCCGACCGAGATGGTGACGGGCTGACCTTCGGAAAGCAGGTCGATTTCGGTCTCGTCAACTTTCCCCTTGAAGATGAGGTCGGTCATGTCGGCCACTTTGGCGATTGTGGTGCCGTCGTTGAACGTGTTCGACTGGATTACCGACGAACCTACCTTCACCGGCACTTCGAGAACCACGCCGGTAACGGTGGAACGAACCAGGGTGTTCGACCCCTGGGCGTTGGATGCCGATACGCCGTCGCGCACGATGGTGAGCTGGTCCTGGGCCTGCGAGAGTTCGGCACGCGCCTGGTCGTAGGCAGCCTTGTCGGCCTCGAATTTCTCGCGGCTCTCATATTTCTTCTCGTAAAGCATGCGTGTACGCTCGTAGGTGGCCTTGGCCTGTTCGAGGCTGATTTTCGCCACGTCGACACGGTTCAGGGCCTGCGATAGCTGGGCCTCTTCAGGGATAACCTTGATCTTGGCGATGATGTCGCCGTTGTTCACATGGTCGCCGGCCTCGACAAGAATCTCCGAGATGATGCCTGAGATCTGCGGCTTGATTTCGATTTCGTCACGCGGCTCGATTTTGCCGGTGAGCACGCTTGTGCGCTCCACGTCGCCGCGTTCGGGGGTTACCAGTTCGTAGGTTGTGTCGTGATGACGCGAATTGAGAAACAGGAATACAAATGTGCCGACAAACATGCACGCCACGATGCACCAGAGCACGATTTTGAAAAACTTTTTCATCTATATTGTTTATTTTGTTTCTGAATGTGATGATATTTCGTAATCAATGACGGATATGTTACTTGTCGTTCAGCGCCTCGATCGGTTTGATGCGCATGGCCTTTATGGCCGGGATAAGCCCCGCACAGCTGCCGAGAATCAGGAACACGGCCATTATCCACACCGCCTGCCCGGGGGCCATCTGGAAACCTGCCACCGATGTGTCACTGGCGGTGGCATGCTGCAGCACTGCCAGGATGATCACCGCCAGCGAGATGCCTGCGGTTCCTGCCACGGCGGTGAGCGCCATACCCTCCGAAAGGATCTGCACGATGATGTCGCGCGGTTTCGCCCCGAGGGCGCGGCGCACGCCGATTTCCTGCGTGCGTTCCTTTACTATGATCCACATGATGTTGCCGATGCCGATCACGCCGGCTATCAGTGTGGAGAACCCTATGAAACCTGCCAGCAATGACAGGCCCATGAAGAGCATGTCGAGCTTGCCGAACTCCTCTGAGATGTCTTTCAGCCACATGGCGTCGGTGTCGTTGGGGTGGATGAAATGACGGTTGTAGATGAACCGCCGCACGCGCGGGAGCACGTCGCCCATCTTCTGCCCGTCGCGGGCCACCATGAAGATGGCGTCGACCGACTGGTCATAGCCGTAAGCCTTGCAGAAGGTGGTGTAGGGCATGATTACCATTTCATCGAAACGGCCTCCGATCTGCAGATTGTTCTCCTGTCCGATTATGCCCACGATGCGGTAAGTTATGTTGTTTACGAGAATGTCTTTTCCAAGCGGCAGCGGGTCGTCGGGATAAAGCTGTTCGGCCACGCGTTTTCCCACGCATGCCACCTTGCGTTCGGTGGCGATGTCGGTGGCGTTGATCCACCTTCCGCCATAAATCTTGGGGAGCATCACGTCAAGCAGTTCGGGGAAAGCGCCCATGGTCTGGCCGGAGGTGACATATTTGTCGTGACGGAAACTGCCGCCCGACCATTGGTTGCCGGTGACTGCCTTCAGTTCGGGAAACGACTGCTTTATCGCCTCAAGGTCTTTCAGCTCGATTTCCCAGGCACGCCCTTTGGCATAGCCTTTATAGGGCATTGACGTGCGGCCCGAGAATCCGAACGCGCAGTTGGTGGCGAACCCCTCGAAGTTGCGCATCAGCAGGTCTTTGCCGCCGCGGGCGCCCCCCAGCAGCAGGGCCAGCATCGCCACGCCCCAGAAGATGCCGAAACCGGTAAGGAAGGTGCGCGTCTTGTTGCGCGACAGCGTGGCGCCGATCTCCTTCCAGTTCTCGAGATCAAATATCGGTATGTTTATCTTACTCATCGCGCAAAGCTTCTACAGGTTTGACTTTGATGGCCTTGAGGGCGGGGAAGAGTCCGGCCAGCGCTCCGGCCACAATCAGCACCATCGTAACCTCAAATGCCAGCGACAGATTCACCGTGGGGTTCTCAAGCACGCCCGACTCGGCGGTGACCATGCCGATTACCTGGGTGAGCGCCGTGCCCATGACTATGCCGATGTAGCCGAAGAGGGTGGTGATGGCCACCGATTCGGTGATTACCTGCACGAGTATCGAACGCGGACGGGCGCCGATGGCGCGGCGCACGCCGATCTCGTGGGCGCGTTCGCGCACCGACACGAACATGATGTTGCTGATGCCGACAATGCCGCTGAGCAGCGTCAGCAGACCAAGCACCCATACCGACATGTTGAGGATGTTCATGCCGCTCTGGGCCTGCAGGCCTTGGGTGAAACGGTTGTTTACCCAGAGGGCGCCCGTGTCGTCAGGGTCGAACGTATGGTTGCGCGCCAGTGTGCGGCGTACGCTCTGTTCGGCCTCCTCGCCGTCGGCCTCGGTGGTGACATCGCCGAGCGATACCTTTATGGAACCCACCTCGTCTTTAGACACCGCCATTGTGCGGGCAGTGGTGTAGGGGATTATGTTGTCGCGTCCCCAGTTGCCGTGGTACACGCCCACTACCTT
>CALJBF010000199.1 GCA_938027385.1 uncultured Porphyromonadaceae bacterium
CCGGGGGTGAACTATCGCGCGCGAGGGGGCGTTTTATCAGTGTGAAAGAAACTCAAATGAATATCAGCCTTGTTGATGTGACCGAGGTGCACCCGGGGTGCCGGTTGCATCGTTGGGAACTGCTCAGGTTCGCCCAGGCACGCGAGGATGCCTGCGCCTGTGTCAGACTGAAAGCGCGTGTGACCAGCGATGCCTCGCGGGGCTGGCTCATTCTCCATCTCTCGGTAGACTATTCGTGGGAGCGCGGCATGTTGCGGCGGCGTCTGCTTGATTTCGAGACCGAGACGCGGTTCGAGGTCGAGGATTTCGAGGGGCATTTCGGCCGCGGGCCGCGTCACCCCGAAGTTGTCGACATGCCGCCGTCGGTGCTGAGGCTGATGCTGTGCACGGGTATCGGCACCCTCAGGGGGATGCTGGCCGTGCACACGCAGGGCACGCCGCTTGCGCGCCGCCCGTTGCCGCTGATTGACGTGAGCCTGCTGCTTAGCCGTCTGATTTACGGCGATACGCCCCGCGACGCCGAGGTCTACCCCCTCACAGGGCTTGCCGGCGCCTGAGATTATAACTGACATCAAATTATTTATTTTATGAGACGATTCATACTGGCCGCTGTGGCGGCGGTGGTGCTGGCACCTGCAGTGGTGCGTGCCTGGACGGTGCCCGACGAGACACTGAAATACCAGATAAACTATAAGTGGGGGTTCATCGACGCCAATGCCGGTGTGGCCACCATAAAGGCTGAGAACCTGCCGGGCACCGGCACGTTCCGCGCCACGCTTACGGGGCGCTCCGTTGAACTGCTCGGGCATGAGTATGTGGGTGGCGACACCATCGTGGGCACGCTGATGGCCGACACAGTGCGGTCGGTGATGACCCAGCACCTTTCGTATTCGGCGGGTGACTTCGAGATCGAGACCATAACCTATCCGCAGGGGTCGGCAAAAGATGGCGAGATAGTCAAGCGGCTGCCTGACGGCAAGGTGGTGCGCTCGCGCATCAGCCACTACGGCGGTGGGCTGACGGTTGACCTGCTGGGGGTGTATTACTACATGCGTCAGATCGACTACTCGCAGATGCAGCCCGGGCAGTCGGTGACGGTGAATGTCTTCTCCGGCAAGAATCCCGAAACGCTGGCGGTGACCTACAACGGCAAGGTGATGGCCGACTCGTGCGGCATGCAGACCGAGGCGTTCAATGTGTCGCTCGACTTCAGCACCCCCGCCCCCGGCAACTCGTCTGACCACCTTGAGGCGTGGATTTCGACCGGCCCGGACCGTGTGCCCGTGCGCGTCACGGGCACGCTGAAGTTCGGCAAGATGGACTGCCGTCTGCTGGCGGTCGAGGCGGTTAAACCTTGACGGGCGCGCGCTGTCTAAGTGTCATGACACTTAAAGGAAACATATCTGGCGCTCCCCGCCGACTGGCGGCGCGTCTTGTGGTGGCGCTGGCGCTGTTTGCCACAGCCTTTGGCGCCGCGGCATGGAATGTGCCGCGTGAGACACTCCGCTACAATATCATGTACAAGTGGGGCCTCATCAACAAGAAGGCCGGGACGGTGACGCTGACCACCACACCGCGCGGCGATACGTTCAACGCCCTGCTCACCGGCGCCACCGCCAAATGGGCCGACAGGTTCTTCATGGTGCGCGACACGCTGAAGGGAACCATCGCACAGGACACGTTCCTCCCCTCATACTACGAGAAAATCTCGAACGAAGGGGGCGATTTCGAGCATAACATCCTGCGCTACACTCGCGCCGGAAACACCACCACGGCCGATGTCGACGTCACCCGCCGTCGCAAAAAGGATACCGAAACACGCCACGAGACCAAACAGCTCACGGCAACGGGCGTGACTATCGACATGCTGGCGTCGTACTACTACATGCGTCAGATCGACTATGCGTCGATGCAGCCAGGCGAGACCGTTAAGGTCAACGTGTTCTCGGGAAAGCAGAAAGAGCTGCTGACCATCCATTACGACGGCCTGAAGGATGTTGAGGTCGACGGCACGCGCCACCGGTGCTATCACATAACGTTCACGTTCACTTCGCGTGGCGGGAAAAAGTCGTCAGACAACATGGATGCCTGGATCTCGACCGACGGGCGCCGCATCCCCCTGCTCCTTGAGGGGAAACTGCCCGTGGGTAAAGTCAGAGCCGTTTATGCCGGCGCCTGACCCCGCCGGGGCGCAAGCAGTCTGTAACCGCCCCACATAACTGCCGCGCTACACAAACCACAGCATGGCACCGGTCACTTGTTTAGCCCCGGCACGCCATGCCGGCTGCGGTTTCAGTTATCGGCCGAGCTCGGCCGATAACACGACAGGCATTGCATTTCATGGTGCCACCACAGAGGCACTGCACACCTGGTGGCACACCGCGCATGTGGCGCCCGGAAAGCCTGTGCACCCGCCGAGGGCACCCTAACGCACCCCCATAAGAAACACCAAAGGCGGCCACCCAATCTGGGCGGTCGCCTTTGATGTTTCGGAAACAGCGGCTTATTTGCGGATGCCGAGTTCCTTCTGGGCGATGAGAGCACGGTAGCGGGTGATGTCCTTGCGGATCAGGTAGTCGAGAAGACGACGACGCTTACCTACGAGTGCTTTCAGTGCGCGGGCAGTTGTATAATCTTTGTGATTTGACTTGAGGTGCTCAGTCAAATGAGCGATACGGACCGAGAATAATGCAATCTGGGCTTCAGGCGAGCCAGTGTCAG
>CALJBF010000200.1 GCA_938027385.1 uncultured Porphyromonadaceae bacterium
TCGGTATTCATTGTAGGGCCGCTACATGTAGCGACCGCCACCCGACAGACTCATCATCAGTCTGATTATCAACAGGTATGCGGTCGCTACATGTAGCGACCCTACAATAAAATGTTAAAAATGAGGGAACCTCAGGGTGCGTCGGATTTCAGACACTCCCGGTTTTAGAGGCTGTCAATCGCAGTGCCATGCAGCGACCGGGAGGAAGTCAGGCGGGATTGCTGAGGGCGGCGTCGATGACAGCCACGGCGGCGAGGTTCACGATGTCGCGCACCGGGGCGTCGACCTTGACGAAATGCACGGGGCGTTTCAGGCCCATCTGTATCGGGCCTATTGACTCCCCTACCCCCATTTCGAGCAGCAGACGGGTGGCGGTGTTGGCCGCCGAGAGGTTGGGGAACACAAGGGTGTTGACATGTTTCCCCTTGATGCGGTTGAAGGGGAAAACGCGGTCGCGCAGCGGAGCGTTGAGTGCATAGTTCACCTGCATCTCGCCGTCGACGGCAAGCGCGGGTTCCTCTGCATGCAGACGGTCGATCACGTTGTGCATCTTGGCACTCTCAGGGGCATGGCTCGACCCGAAGTTGCTGTACGACACCAGAGCGATCACAGGCTCGTCGGTGGTAAACTTGCTCACGCTCGACGCGGCCAGGCGCGTCACGTCGATGAGGGTATCCTCATCGTTGAGTTCATTGGTGGCGGTATCAGCCAGGAAGAGCGTGCCGCGCTTTGTCTCGATCACGTGCATCGAGGCAAAGCTCTTGTAGCCGTCGCGTATGCCGATCACATCGCCGGCAAGTCGCTGCAAGCGGTTCGACCCGGCGTATGCCCCGGCGATGAAGGCATCGGCATAACCGGAGTCGACCATCATCATGCCGAAGTAGTTGCGGTCGTACATCAGTTCGACAGCCTCGTTTACAGTCACGCCCTGCCGATGACGGCGCGCGGCGAGCTTTTCGGCGAACTCCTGGCGCATCGGGGCGCTGTCGTCGTGACGGGGGTTGACAATCTCTATACCCGAGATGTCGGCGCCCAGACGGGCTGCGCGAGCGGCAATCATCTCGGCGTTGCCGAGCAGTACGGGCTCGCCGATGCCCTGGCGTTTCACATCCACGGCGGCAAGGAGGGTGTGGTCGGTATTCCCCTCGCCGAACACCACCTTCTTGCGGTAGCGCTTAGCCTCTTCGAGCAGACCGCGGGTGAGCTTGTTGTCGAACCCGGTTACACGGGTCAGCGAGTCGCGGTACTCGTCCCAGTCATCAATTCTACGGCGTGCCACACCGCTCTCTATGGCCGCGCGGGCCACCGCCGGAGCCACAGTGAGCAGAAGGCGCGGGTCAAGCGGCTTGGGGAGTATGTAGTTGCGTCCGAACTCCATACCCTTCTGGCCGTAAGCCTTTTCCACTACGGTGGGCACCGGCTCTTTGGCCAGCGACGCTATAGCGTAGACTGCGGCGAGTTTCATGGCCTCGTTGATTTCGGTGGCGCGGGTATCGAGCGCACCGCGGAAAATATAGGGGAAACCCAGCACGTTGTTTATCTGGTTGGGATAGTCTGAGCGGCCGGTGGCGAAGATCAGGTCGTCACGGCTTGCCATGGCAAGCGAGTATTCGATTTCGGGGTCAGGATTGGCCAGAGCGAACACGATGGGGCGCGGAGCCATTGACTGTATCATATCGGGTGTGAGCACATCCTTTACCGAAAGTCCCAGGAACACGTCGGCACCGGCCATGGCCTCGGCCAGCGTGTGCACGTCGCGCGAGGTGGCAAAACGGCGCTTGCGTTCGTTAAGATCCTGACGCATTACGTGGATGGCCCCCTTGCTGTCGCACATCACGATATTTTCCGGCTTGACACCGAGGGCAATATAAAGGTTGGCGCAGGCTATGGCCGCCGCGCCGGCACCGTTCACCACGAGCCTGATTTCGTCGGCTTTCTTCCCCTGCAGCTCAAGAGCGTTTATGAGACCTGCGGCCGAGATAATGGCTGTGCCGTGCTGGTCGTCGTGCATGATGGGGATGTCGCACTCGGCCTTCAGGCGGTCTTCGATGTGGAAACACTCGGGCGCTTTGATATCCTCGAGGTTGATGCCGCCGAATGTGGGTACCAGCGACTTCACTATCTCCACGAACTTGTCGGGGTCTGTCTCGTTGATTTCGATGTCAAAACCGTCGAGACCGGCGAATATCTTGAACAGCAGGGCTTTTCCCTCCATAACCGGCTTTCCGGCCTCGGCGCCGATGTTGCCAAGCCCGAGCACCGCGGTGCCGTTGGAGATTACGCCCACAAGGTTGGAGCGGTTTGTGTAGAGGTAGCTGTCGTCGGGATTCTCCTTGATTTCAAGGCAGGGATATGCCACTCCCGGCGAATATGCGAGCGAAAGATCCTGCTGGGACGAATATGGTTTTGTGGGGATGACTTCAGTCTTTCCCGGGCGCGGATACCGGTGGTAATCGAGCGCCATCTCTTTGGTTATCTTGGCCATAAGCGTGGTTATTTATGACAACGAAGCCATCGTGGAATGTGATGACTTCGTTGGTGTGGGTTATCGGTTTGCGGGAGAGTCTTTGGAATCGGAAGGGTCGTTAGGGTCTTTAAGGTCTTTAGGGACCTTAGGGTCATCGGCGGAGGGGATGGGGGGCAAAGCCGGTGGCGCGACAGGCGTGGTGCCGGTACCGGCAGTACCCGAGGTAGCGGGGGCGGGGGCAGGGGCGGCTTTGGCATCGGCTTCGGCGAGGCGCTGGCGGGCGGCCAGGATCTCGTCGGTGCGCGATACCCATTTGCGCTTGCCGAATATCTTCTCGACATCTTCGGTGAAGATTACCTCACGGCTGTAAAGCACGGCGGCAAGCTGGTCGTGGCCGGCTGCATACTGTTTCAGTATGGCCTTGGCACGCTCGTACTGCTCGTTGATGATGCGCGAAACCTCGTCGTCGATTGCCTTGGCACGCTCTTCGGAATAGGGCTTGGTGAAACCGTAGGCCTGACCGGTGGAGTCGTAATACGATATGTTGGGCAGATTCTTGCTCATGCCGTAATAGGTGACCATGGCGTAGGCCTGCTTGGTCACGCGCTCAAGGTCGTTTGCAGCACCGGTAGAGATGCGCCCCAGGAACAGCTCTTCGGCAGCGCGACCGCCCAAGGTGGCACACATCTCGTCAAGGAGAGCCTGCGTGGGGGTGATCTGGCGCTCCTCGGGCAGATACCAGGCGGCGCCGAGGGCTTTGCCACGCGGTACGATGGTCACCTTGATCAGCGGGTTGGCATACTGAAGGTTCCACGACACGGTGGCGTGGCCGGCCTCGTGGCATGCTATGGCGCGTTTCTCTTCGTCGGTGGTGATTTTCGAGCGTTTCTCGAGACCGCCGATTATACGGTCAACGGCATCGATGAAATCCTGCCGCTGCACGACCGTCTTGTTGTGGCGGGCGGCGATGAGCGCGGCCTCGTTGCAGACATTGGCGATGTCGGCACCCGAGAAACCGGGAGTCTGGCGCGCCAGCAGGTCCACATCCACCGAGTCGTCGGTCTTGATACCTTTCAGATGCACGTTGAATATGGCCACACGGTCGTTGAGCTCAGGGAGTTCGACATATATCTGGCGGTCGAAACGTCCGGCACGCAGCAGAGCCTTGTCGAGGATGTCGGCGCGGTTTGTGGCGGCCAGGATGATGACACCCGAGTTGGTGCCGAAACCGTCCATCTCGGTCAGCAGCTGGTTGAGCGTGTTCTCGCGCTCGTCGTTGGCACCCATGTTGGGATTTTTGCCGCGGGCGCGGCCCACGGCGTCGATCTCGTCGATGAACACGATACAGGGGGCTTTCTCCTTGGCTTTCTGGAAAAGGTCACGCACGCGCGACGCACCCACGCCGACGAACATCTCCACGAAGTCGGAACCCGACATGGAGAAGAACGGCACGTTTGCCTCGCCTGCCACGGCCTTTGCCAGCAGGGTCTTGCCGGTACCCGGAGGACCCACGAGCAGAGCGCCCTTGGGAATCTTTCCGCCGAGGTTGGTATAGCGCTGCGGGTTCTTAAGGAACTCGACAATCTCCTCGATCTCCTGCTTGGCCTCGGAGAGACCTGCCACATCCTGGAACGTAACTTTCACGGGGCCGTCCTTGTCGAACATCTGGGCCTTTGACTTGCCTACCGAGAACACGCCCCCGGCACCGCCGTCGCGGTTGGTCATGCGACGCATTATTATATACCAGAAGGCGATAAGCAGGATTATGGGGCCGAAAGTCCAGAGATAAGTGGAGACATCGCTCCCCTCGTCATACACCACCGGCCCCTGATACACACCCTGCTGTTTCCACTGGTCGATCTTGCGGGCGAACTCGTCGGTAGACGGCAGGGTAGTCTTTATATAGGCCGCGGCGCCGTCACGGAGGGCGCTCTTCTGGAAAATCTTGCGTGTGAGCGAGTCTGACAGCTCGGCCTCGGCGACACCTTTCTTCTTCTCGACGGTGATTTTGGTGATGCCGTGGGCGCGCACGTTTATCGAATCGGTGATGATGTTCTCGAATTCGGTATAGTTCACCTCTTTCGACGCCGACTGGTCATCGAAATAGAAAGCGGCGAAGATCACCACCATTATCACAGCATAGAGCCAGTAGAAACTGGGCCTGACCTGCGGTTTCTTCTTGTTGTTGTTCCTGTTGGGGAGAATGTCGGGCATAATGGGAATAATTTCTGTGACGTGTGCCCGGGCCGGTTACGGCGGCCCGGCTCAGTCAAGATCGGGGATCTCGTTGATTTTGGCGTCGCTCCAGAGTTCCTCGAGGTTGTAGAGCGCGCGTGTCTCGGGCGTGAACACATGCACCATCGTGGTACCGTAGTCAATCACGATCCACTGTGCGTTGCGGTAGCCGTCGTAGTTATATGGCTTGACGCCTGCGGTTTCAAGAAGGTATTCGCGTACCGAGTCGGCGATCGACGCCACCTGCTGGCTTGACGTGCCCTGGCAGATAATGAACTCAGATGTCGGGGCGGCCTCGATGTCAGAGAGGTCAG
>CALJBF010000201.1 GCA_938027385.1 uncultured Porphyromonadaceae bacterium
AACTCCCATAACTCCCATAACTCCCATAACTCCTATTATTCCCATCCCTCCCCCCCTACTGCAAACAAACGTTAACCGCCGCATGAGTGTCGCCAAAAACTTCATGTTCGGCCAAAACAGCCCTGGCGGCGTTAAACCTCACCGGTTTAGCGCCGTCAGAGTTCTCGATTAACGTCAACTATCTGTTATGAGCAAAACAGCAATGCGCCCCGTCGCGCTTGGCGCCGCCGCCGTGGTGGCCTTCGCGGCCTGGGCCTACAATATCACAGGTACAATTGCCGACAGCTTTTCCGATCCGTTGCCCGGAGCCACCGTGAGGTTGCTCTCGGCCCGTGACAGCGCCTTTGTGAAAGGGGAGATCACCGATGCCGACGGGCGTTTTACCCTCACCGGCGTAAACTCGGGCAAATACGTGCTTGAGGCGTCGTATGTCGGTTACGAGAAGAGTTTCGCCCCCGTGCAGGTGGCCAAGGCCAACGTCAAGGCCGACACGCTGCGCCTGGGCGAGTCGTCGGTCATGCTTAAGGAAACCACCGTAATCGGCGTCAAGACCCCCATCAAGGTCATGGAGGATACCATTGAGTATAACGCCGACACATACAAGACACAGCCCAACGCCGTGGTCGAGGACCTGCTCAAGCGTCTGCCCGGCGTAGAGGTGGGCACCGACGGCTCAATCACCGCAAACGGCAAGACCGTCACAAAGATTCTGCTCGACGGCCAGGAGTTCTTCTCAGACGACCCCAAGGTGGCCTCGAAGAACCTCCCCGTGAACATGGTCGACAAGCTCCAGGTGGTCGACCGCAAGAGCGACCTGGCGCGCCTTACAGGCGTCGATGACGGCGAGGACGAGACCGTCATCAACCTCACCGTGAAGAAAGGTATGAAAAACGGCTGGTTCGGCACCGTCGAGGCCGGTTACGGCACCGACGACCGTTACAAGGCCACATTCAACGTCAACCGTTTCTGGAACAACAACCAGATTACCTTCATCGGCAACGCCAACAACACCAACGAACTCGGTTTCACCGACGGCAACGGCTCGCGTTTCCGCAGGTTCGGCGGCGACAACGGCATAAACAACTCGCAGAACTTCGGCGTGAACTTTACCGTGGGCAATTCGGAGAAGTTCCGTGTCGGCGGCGACGTGATGTACTCGCACACCGACCGCGACACCCGCACCCGACAGGCACGCCAGTTCATATTCCCCGATTCGGCGTCGTACCAGAACTCGCTCACTGACGCAAACGACCGCGGCCACAACGTGCGCGCCGACTTCCGCATAGAGTGGAAACCCGACTCGTTCAACACCATCGACTTCCGCCCCAACTTCTCATACAACCAGAACGATTCGCGCTCGCTGGCCACCGACACCCTCCGCGCCGGTGAGCCGGGGCTCCCTGAGGTATCGCGTTCCTACAACCTCTCGCGCTCGCACGGCACGTCGTGGGAGGCCGGCGGACGACTCATCTACACCCACAACTTCCGTCAGCGCCGCGGACGCTCGTTCTCATTGATGGCCAACTACCGCATGAGCAATGTGCGTGAAAGCGAGACCTCGCGGTCGCACAACGCTTTCTTCCGGCTGCTCAACAAGCTCGGCACCGACTCTATCGACGCCTACGACCAGCTCTCCGAGAACCACACATGGTCAAACAGCATCAATGCCCGCGTAAGCTGGACCGAACCCATCGGCAACGTCGCCAACGGCAACTTCATCACCGCCAGCTATAACGTGCAGTACCGCTGGAACAACGCCGACCGCGATGTCTGGCAGGAGCGCGCGCTGGTGCAGGACCCCTCATATCTGCCGGGCGAACTGCCTCTGGGTCCGCAGGAGTTTGTCGATTCGCTCTCGAACTCTTTCCGCAACAATTTCATGACCCAGCAGATCCGCATCGGTTACAAGCGCGTCACCTCGAAATACAACCTCGATGCCGGTGTGGCCGCAGTTCCCTCGATGTCGCGCTCCACCAACCTCAGCCACCCCGAGCGGTCGGTGCCCGAGCGCTGGGTGTGGAACTACTCGCCGTTCCTGCGGTTCCGCTACAAGTTCTCGAAACAGACCTCGCTGATGACATTCTACCGCGGCCGCTCAAGCCAGCCCTCGGTGTCACAGCTGCAGCCTGTGGCCGACTATACCAACCCGCTCAACGTCGTGAAAGGTAACCCCGCGCTCGACCCCTCGTTCAACCACCACCTGATGCTGCGCTACAACTCGTTCAACCCCGACAACCAGCGCTCGATAATGGTGATGTTCGACGGCGATTTCACCCAGAACTCCATCATCTCGCGCACCACCTACAACCCGCAGACCGGCGGCCGCGTCACAGACTACGTCAACGTCAACGGCGTCTGGGGTTTCCGCCTGATGAACATGTTCTCGCAGCCCTTCGGCAAGTCGAAGACCTGGTCGTTCAACAACAACATCTTCATCATGACCAACCGTAACGTGGGTTACAACAACGGCGCGCGCAACAACTCCACCTCGGTCATGGTGGCCGAGAACCCCTCGCTGGCCTTCCGCCCCAGCAACCTCGAGCTTGAGCTGCGACCCTTCTACCGCCTGCAGACCATCCATAACTCGCTGCCCACCGTGTCGGCCTCGACAATACACAACTACGGCGCCGGGTTCAACGGCACCTGGTACGCCCCGCTCGGGTTCATCCTGGCAACCGACCTGAACTACACCGCATCGTCGGGCTACGCCGCCGGTTTCGATGAGAACCAGTGGATGTGGAACGCCTCGCTCTCATACCAGTTCCTGCGCGACCGTTCGGCCACCGTGCAGTTAAAGGTCTACGACATCCTTCAGCAGAAACAGTCGGTGCGCCGCAACATCACCGCCAACTACATCGACGACATGGAGTACAACACCCTCACCCGCTACTGCATGTTGTCGTTCACCTACCGGTTCAACACCTTCGGCAAGGGCAACGAACCCCAGTCACGCCAGATCACCGGCTGGCGCGGCGGCCCCATGGGTCCCCCGCCTCCCGGCATGCGCCACTGATCCCCGCCACTGATCCCTGGCGGGGCGCCCCCAGTGGGCACTCTTCCCCGGCACTGCGGCCTCTGTTCCTGTTATCGGCCGAGCTCGGCCGATAACCCGACCGGCCCCCGCCTTTCCCTTGACCGCCTTTCCCTCGCCCACGTTTCTTACGTTTCCATTTCCCGCCTTTTCCCGGCCCCACATACACGCGCCCGGCGCTGTCACCCCCTGCAAGGTGCCGGCGCCGGGCGTCTCGCATGCCGGGGCGGCGTGATATATAAGCTATATCGGTGAACAAAAATGGCCGTTGAAAACCAGACTGTTGGGTGAAATATAGTGCTTCGCCGGGCTATATTCCGAACGTAATCGTTGCCTTCCGCTCCACACCGCAGTAATTTTGCATCGTCAATCATTTGCAATTGCTTCGTACTGACCTTTTCTTACCTACGAAAGAATCGAAAACCTTACCCCTAAAAAACAACTACACGAGGCCGGCCCTCACCTTTAGCCGGTCGAACTGCGGTCGAAAACAAACAAATCTACAAAATAAGCGGTTAGAACCAATGAAAAAACTTTTCTTACTCATCACACTCGTCATGTCGGCAGTCCTCGGCATGAAAGCCGTGAATGATGTGCAGCTTGTGGCCTATCCTGGCTCAAGTATTTACAATTCATCTTATGGCAATCTGGTCAACGATCAATGGAACAACTATCGTTGGATGTCACTCACCAATTCCGGAACTGACGAGGGCTGGTATGTTACCTTTGACACTCCGATCGAGGTAACTGCCGGCGAAGAATTCTGTTTCGCCATCTGGCCTGAAAACCTGTGGCCCAAAAGCGGCAAGAGCTATCCCGCCGATAACAACCAGGGATTTAACAGCGACAATAACGGCAATATGAAATTCAGCAAAAGCGGCAAGCTGAATGCTGTCCGTTTCTACTGGACCGGTAACGATGCCGCATACTGGGCCGTTCAGGTCTATATGGACGACGACAAATACCAGCAGCCGGGCGTCGATGTGTCGAAACAGTCGAACTTCGGTCTCGACGTATGGGCCATGCCGCAGGGTGCGACGGTGATGGATGAGCCGTGGGATATCGCCGGCGGTCTTTACGCGCCCTTTATCAGTGACACGCAAAAGCATTATGTCTCCAAGACAAAACAGGTCGAGGGGCAGTATCCCCTTGCCAAGCGTTTCCGCGGCCAGCATGTCAGCAACCCGGAGAAGAAGTACCTGAAATTCTGCGGCCCCCTCACCGACGCCGAGATGGAACGCTACGGCGACCACGCCCGCCACTGGGCCTCGACCGACTGGCGCGAAGGCACCAAATTCGCCCGTGAGGCCAATACCGAGCTGTATGTCATCGACTTCTGCGAGGGCAACGAGGATGATCCCGACCATGCCCGCGGCCTCTATATCCGCGTTCCGCGCGTCAACGACATGAACCTCTCGAATTACGATCCCTCCTCGAACGACACCAAGGGCACTCCCGCCTTCTATCGCATGGGTGTGCGTTTCGGTTTCATCGACCAGTCGTTTGCCGAAAGCCAGAGCAACCACGACGACCACCTGCGTTTCGTGAAATGGGGACACTGTTTCCGCCTGAACGAAATCTCGCGTCCGCTCAACGCATTCCCTGTGCTCAGCGCCGACAACCAGAGTGTGGCATACTTCACCGACGATTTCGGCCCCTGCGAGTGGAACGGCCGTTCATCCGCCCGGGGCGCCGGCTGGACCGATGACGCAGTAGCGGATCTCAAGGGCATAGAACAGAAGAAAGGCGACTGCCGCATCATGGCCGAGCGTAACTTCTGGCTGAAACGCGTCTTCCTTGAGGTAGCCTACGCTGACGAGGCAAAGAAATTCAAGCGTTTCTACATCTACTTCGACGGCGAATATGACCTCAACGGCGGCTCGCGCTCGTTCGCACAAGACTTCTTCATGCCCGCTGCCGGTAACTTCGTAGACCAGACACCCAACATCTTCCACGGCTCGAACCTCGCCGCCGAAGAGGCCGGTTTCCACCGTTTCCACAACCTCGACCTCAAGCAGGTCACCGAGCTTATCGGCGTCACGGGTCAGGAATACCAGAGCTATACCGGCCAGAACAATTACCTCTATGACCTCGACTTCACAGCCCCCTATCAGGTTGAGTCGACTTATGCCGCCCTGGCAAAAAACGGCTCTCCGATGAAATACCTCAACGGTGACAATGTTGAGCGCTCGGTGCGCTACGAGGGCCGCAACGGCGAGTTCTGGGGCTGGGACGACTCTGTAAGCGCATACTGCAACGGTCTTGAAAAACATATCGACAGCGACCACAACGCCGTTATCGACGCCCTTGAGACCACTCTGATCTTCGACCCTGCCCGTCCCGAGCAGGTGCCCGACAAGGCCACCACCCGCAACGTCTACACCTTCCCCAACCAGGCATTCGCCACCGTTGTCGAGGATGTCTACCCCTTCTCTCCCGATCACATCGACTCTGACACCGAAATTCCCCTGACCGTCACTAAAATCTCGCGCCACGCCAACTTCACCGACTTCACAAGTCATGTCGACTGGACCGCTTTCCAGGGCATGACCCAGGGGTCGCGCGCCGTCGGCGCCCAGGATGCCGAGGTGGCTCCTCTGGTACAGGACGAGCTTTTCCCCGTGGCCAATTATGTGGTAAAGGTTGCCGGCTCTGTTTCGGCCGAACGCCCTGCCGACTCGGAATTCAAGGTTGTGGAACTCACCGACGGCGACAACAGCATCATGCTTGACGACGCCAACACCTACTGGGCCTCCAACGACCACATGACAATCGGCGACCACACCCTCTATATCTCGGAGCGCCCTGCCAAAAACGAATACTATGTGCATTATCTCGTCGAGGCATACTACAACATCTGCTATCCGGTGAGCGGCATCCTCAAGAAAGCACGCCTCTATAACGACGGCGCCATGACTCAGCCCAGCGAGCTGCTCACCACCTCTACCGGTCCGCTCGCCGAGAACCGCACCCTCACCACACCGCTTGCAGCGCACGACGATGTCGACAAGGTTGAGTTCCGCATCGCTCCCAAGAAAGTCACCGGCTACGGCTACGCCCTCTTCACCGACGCTACGCCCACCGGCATCGAGGATGTGGAGGCTGCCGGCAACGACGCTCCCGCCGAGTATTACAACCTGCAGGGCGTGCGCGTGGCACAGCCCGAGGCCGGCCGGATCTACATCGTGCGCCGCGGCGCCGCGGTGACCAAGGAACTGGCCCGTTGAAACAGCACCCGCTCTCTCCATCCTTGAAACAGCATCATTTAAGGTAAAGTAAGTATATAGGTAAATTAAGTAAGGTATCACAAACAGGAGTAAAGTACCTTTGAAGCATCATTCTATCTAGTTTTCGATAATCTTAACGCAATAGCCG
>CALJBF010000202.1 GCA_938027385.1 uncultured Porphyromonadaceae bacterium
CCTTGAGGGTGAACGGGTTGAACGCCGGAGCGCGGTAGGGTTTCACCGTCTGGCGCGTGTCCTTGATCCCGCGGCCGTAGAACACCACCCCCTTGCCGGCCACGTAGACCGAGGGCACTTCGGGCAGGTCGTCGGCGTAAGTGGTCTCGTCGAGCACTTCGGGCAGACGGTCGCCGCCGTAGCCGAACACCCTCACCTTCGAGGGGTCGCTGAAACCGAGCTGCCGCAGGCGGCTCTCGGTGAGCAGGTACATCGACGATTCGTCGACCGAAATCTTCACCCAGTTGCCCGAGGCGAGCCGCGACTCGGCGGCGTAGCGGTCGAGCGGCAGCGCCGTCGCCGTCAGGGCGCACAGAGCCGCCAGCACCGCCGTCACGATTGCCGGGAACTTATGTATGCAGAGAGAAATCCTATTCATATACGGTATGGGCGGTGGCGGCTCACGACAGGCGAGCGCCATGTCACCTTTTCAATAACGTGGCGGGCAGGCGGTTTATTGCCTCCCCTCCCCTGCCGTGCGGCGCGCGGCGAGGCCGAACGTGCCGTCGCGGGCGGCGTTGAGGTCGACGGCGCGCGGCACCCCCTCCACATGGCCGCGGTGGGTGTACTGCCACAGGTCGAAACGCGCGCGGCGGTCGAGCGGCGGGTCGGTGAACGAGCATATCCACAGCGGATAGCTGTCGAAATTCCCGCGCACGAAACGGTAATAGCCGTCTTTGTTGGTGTAGATCACCGGCCGGTAGCCATGTGCCTCAAGGGTGGCGGTCATTCGGCGCAGCCGCTCGACGATCAGTGCCGTGGCGTGGCCGTCGGGGTTTCCCCACTCCTCCACGTCGATGGCCGGGGGGAGTGCGAAATCGCGCCCCCGCAGGGCCCAGAGGAAGTTCAGGGCCTGCATCTCGCCGTCGGTGTCGAACCTGAAGAAATGATACGCTCCGGCCGGCATCCCGGCGCGGCGCGCCCCCGCGGCGTTGACCACATAGTTGCGGTCCATGAAGTCGGTGCCCTCGGTGGCCTTGATGTATGCGAAATCCACGCCGTCCGCCTTCATGGCCTCGAAGTCGAGGTCGCCGTTGTGGGCCGACACATCCACCCCCCGCAGGGGATACACATCGGCCGAGGGGTCGGCCCCCGGAGCCAGCCAGTGGTCGTAGGCCAGCCATGCCCCCGCCGCCACGGCAAGCAGGGCCGCGGCCATCAGGAGCACACGCACGCCGCGGCGCCGCATCAGCGCGCGGTCAGGCGTTTGCCGTGGGGTGCCGTTCATCGCACGGCCCCCTTTCTGCGGCGTCTGACGGCACGCACCACGGTCACCGCTGCGCGCGACAGCCCGAACACCGCCGCCATTATCATCACTATCAGCGCCGAGCAGGGCACATCGACCACCATAGCCAGCCCAAGGCCGGCCAGACAGCACCCGAGCGACACCCCCGCCGCGCCACACATTATGGCGCCGAAACGGCGGCTCCACCCCTCGGCGGTGAGCTGAGGCAGGGAAATCATCGACATCAGCAGCATTATCCCCACCAGACGTATCGTGAGCACGATGCACAGCGCCGTAAGCACCGTCATGACCGTTGTCACCATCTTTACGGGCAGTCCCGCCACACGGGCGAAGTCGGGGTCGAACGCCGTAGCCACGATCTCGCGGTAGCGCCAGGCGAAGAACGCCACCAGCACCGCCGTGTAGGCCGCGAAGAGCCACAGGTCGGCCCGTGTGATGTTGAGGATCGACCCGAACAGGAACGCATTCAGCTCGGGCACGTAACCGGGCGTCAGGAACACGAAAAGCACGCCTAAGGCCATCCCCACAGCCCACACCACGGCAATCGCCGAGTCAGAGCGTACGCGGCGCGATTCCGAGAGCCACTGCACCCCTAACGAGCCCCCCACGGCGAACAGTGCCGCCATGGCAAGCGGATTCCACCCCAGCCAGCACCCCAGGCCCAGGCCGCCGAAACAGGCGTGCGTCACGCCCCCCGACAGCGCCACCAGGCGCCGGGTAACGATATATGTGCCCACCAGCGCCGCCGCCACCGAAATGATGGCCACGCCGATGAGCGCGTTAACGAAAAACGGATAGTCAAACCATGCCATGGCAGTCGTGAAAGCTTTCACCCGCAAAGTTAGCAATTTCCCGCCGTTTTTCCACCACCGGCGCCCCGCAAAGGGGCCATGCGGGGCGAAAGCCCGGGGCACAGCACTGCGTGTGGCACCCGAGCCGTGGCCCGTGCCGTGGCCGGGGCCGAAGGGTGGCAAGAGGCGGGGGCCGGTCGGGTTATCGGCCGAGCTCGGCCGATAACTGAAACAGAAATTGCAAAACAGGAAATGCGAGGCGCCCACCGCCTGTCTGCGCGACTGTCGGTGGGCGCCTGATGGGTTCCGGGGCAGCGGCTGCCGCCCGTGCCATCAATTGGTAATCTTAAATTATATATTGTATTTCGTCAGGGTTATCACTTCACGATAACCTTCATGACCTTACCTGATGCGTTCACAACATAGAGGCCGGGAGCTACCTCGATCACACCGGCGGGGCCGTTGTAGACCTCGGTGCCTGTGGTGGTGTAGACAGCCACTGTCTCGGCACCCTCAACCTGTATGCCGCCGGCCACCGGAGCGATGGTGACAGCCACCTCGGCCACGGCCTGATTAAGGTCGATGCCCGTAGAGATGTTCGAGGCGGTGGTGAGGGCGTGATATGTAGGCTCCATGCCGTTGTTGTAGTTTGTCTTGATGTAGAAACTCAGCTTGCCGTTCTGCACGTTGTTCATGTCGGTGTCGTTCCACCCGGCGGCCTTGAGCTCGTCGTAGGTCATCTGGAAACCCATCTGCGTCTTTGTGTTAGCCACACGCGCGTTGGAGCCAAGCAGATGAAAGAAGTCGTCAGAGGGTGTGCCGCTGAGCGTGAAGTTCACGGCTTTCGAGTGGCCGTGGCCATTGTGGGTGAAGGCGGCATCTCCGGCGATTGTCGAGGCGCTGTAAGGCAGCACCACCAGCTCGTAGCTCTCGGCATAGTCACACTTGTCCTCCTTGATGTTGGCGGCCAGGCGCACCAGCCCGTTGTCATAGCCCACTACATGGCTTGCGAAAGTGGGGTTGGCGGTCAGCTCGGTATCAACAGTCAGCTGGGTGTTCTCGTAGGGGCCGACGTTATCGTTACGGCTGTTGTTGCGTTTCTGCATGTCATCGAAATCCATGACAATCTGGGTTGCCGTTTTCAGTGCGCCGCCTGAATTCTTGTGCCAACGATTGGCATCCACATGGTCATACTCCTTAATCTCATAGGTGCCCCGGATAATTGACGAGGTGTTGGTTGAACCGGCCTGACAGAGGTAATACTGATAGAGTATGGTTTTGTATACGCCACCGCCGTAACCATCAGTTCCCAGATATGGGAATTCCGGATAGCTGGTAACTCCCTGCATAGCATCGAGAGCAAACGAGCCTTTGGTGGCTGTCTGGGGATATAGCGAGCCTTCCACCGGTCCGATATTCGTGGAATAATACTGGTAGGTGCCGGCTGATTTGAGTTCATGCGACAGGGCGAAACCGTTGCAAGTCATGTTCCAGATCTGGAAACGGTTTGTATCAAAGTCAACCACTGTGCGGGCCGGATATCTGCGGTCCGTATTGAGATAGCTGTCGGTAAACACCGCATTGAGAGTATCCTGCTTGGGGATATATATCACGACTTTGTCGTAATACATGCTGGCGGCATATCTGTCGTTGATGAAATTATTATAGTTAGTATAGACGCAAAGATGCACCGGGTTCATGGTGATGAGATAGTACCGTTCATTTTCAGAAATTGTGCCGGTCCATGAACTCTGATTGCGGTATGTGCTGTAACGCAGCTGATAAGCTCCCTCAATCAGATAATAGGGGTATGTGGCACCGTTTTCTGTGGTTTCACCCGTGAGCGGCTTAGTCTTGTTTGACATCTCGGCATAATAACCGTTGCCCCATGTCTGAAGGCTGATCGTACTGCCGCTAACATTGAAATAACCCTTGTATGTGCCGCCGAACAGACCATTGATTTCAAGATACATCTTGCCGTCCTCATCATCAATTTCAGGCTTAGCAACAATCTGGCCGTTTGAAGTATAGGCAAACGACATGAAAGGCGTGGAGAGCGAAGCCGCTGTCGCATTTTTCTGCGTATAGACAACCTCGAAACCCACGGCTGCATTGTCAAGGAAACCGATGGGCTTGCCCAGGTCGTAGATTGTGTAGGCGGAGGCAGGGAACGCCAGCGAGACGATGGCCGCGACCGCGCAACAGAGTTTGAGTAGTAGTTTAGTCATAAGTTAAAGATTTGTGTGTTGTATTTGCTTGATTACTAATTTGCATGGCAAAAGTACGTAAAAAGGCGCAAATTACCCCCCCCAATAGTTAAATTATGTTAATACGCTTATACAGTGAGGGTTACAGGGGGGTGCCTTGACGTGATCGGATGCGGGGCCGCTCGGGTGGTAAGAGGCGGGGCCGGTCAGGTTATCGGCCGAGCTCGGCCGATAACAGAAACAGAGATTGCAAACAAGGACCGGGGCGCAGGCGCCCACAGCAAGTGGTGGCCCGTGCCGGGGCGAGCGGTGCAGGGAGGCATGCCGGGGCACAGGATAGCAACGAGGGCGACAGGGCACAGGGTAGCAAGCGGGGCGGCAACAGCGGGCCCCGGGTAAACAGCAGGGGGAGCCGGTAGGGCGGCAGGGCCCACAGCGTGGCACCCGGGCGGGGGGGCAAAACAAATGCACCCGGCGGGCGCCGCGGGGGCGCCGCACCGGGTGCGGTAACGTGGGGTACGTATGGGTACCGGTCAGTGGTTGCTGAGCGGGGGGTTACTTGGTCAGGGTAGCCTGGTAGGGCCACTGGGTGAGGTCGAGGCGCACGTGGTAGTGGCCGGCATCTTCGGCCTTGACAACGATGTCGGCGCCGTCGACAGTGAGGTTCGAGAGGTCACCGCCGAGGTTGGCGTCCCAGTCGTCGCTTGCGCGGAACTTGTATTCGCCCTCGGTGAGGTCTACGTCACCTTCCCATACCAGCATGTCGGCCGAGGGGGTGAGGTTCACCTGGCCGTCCCAGCCGGCGGCGGTGGCGCTGCCGATCAGGCCGAGGCTTGTCACCTCAACGGTCTTCCAGGTAAGGTCGACGATGTTGGCGCGCACGCAGTAGAAACCTGCCGCGATGGGGCCGCAGTTAACCGAGTTGTGCTCTTCGAGCTTGCCGTCGGCACCGCCCCAGTTCAGGGGATCCCAGTCAGGCTGTGCGGTGAACTTGAACTCGCCGTCGAGGTGCATGAAACCGCCGTAGAGCTGGTAGTTGTTGGTGCCGATTATCGGGGCTGTGGCGGGGCTCCAGCCCTGGTGGTTGCCGACAACCCAGAGGTTGGGCAGGGCAAGCGTGAACTCGTAGGTGCCCTCTTCCATGTTGATGGTGAGCAGGTATGTGCCGGTCTCCTTGAGGTTGCCTGCGCCACAGTCTTCGGTGTCGGTGCGGCCCACGAGCATGCCTTTGAGGGCGGTGTCGCCGTTCTCGGCCACGCCGAAGGCGCCGTCTTTGGCGTCAACCCAGTTGCCGGTGACGAAAGTCGACTCGGGCACAATCTTCCACCACCAGTCGCCGTTGAGTTCGAATACGCCGGTCCATACGGGGTTGTCGTAGGGGTCGCCGGTGTGGTCAAGCTTGATGGCTGTGGCAACCGACCAGTCGTTGGCGGTGCCGAGCAGGTAGTAGTTCTCCTCGATCACGAAGTCAGAGGGGAGCGGGAGCACGGTCAGCTGGTAGGGGCCGTAGTATTTGTCAGGACCGCCGACGATGCCGGCCGAGTTCGCGCCGTAGTTCACGGGGAGTTTCACGCGCCACTCGCATGTCTTTGCCTTGGGCGACTTCGATACAGCGCCTACGTAAGCGGCATTGAAGGCATCGGGGTTTACCACGATGTCGAAGGCCTGGCCTTCCTCAACTTCGGCGGCCACAACCTCGCAGGGCACGGTGCCCGAGGTCGAGAAACCGTTGCCCGAAATCTCCACTACCGGAGCGAATGCATAACCCTCGGGCATTGCGGGGAGGGAGATGCGGCCCAGCGTGAGTGACTCGCCGGCGTCGTTGAGTTCGATGAGCGACACGGTTGTGCCCTCGGCCACTGACGATGCCACGGTGACATCATCGGCGGCGAGCACGGGGCACTGCTCATTGGTCTGGGGCTGGGGGTTGGGCTCCTCGTAGTTGTCACAGGCGGTGAAACCCATGGCCGAGAAAGCCAGCAGACCCAGCAGATATGCTTTTTTCATGTTCGTTTATCGGTTTTATTGGGGTGTGCCGCCGGGGCGGCACACCCACTGATGAATCTGTTATTATACGATTTTGTAGGTCACGGGGTTGTTGGTGGTGTCGACGGTGAGGTCA
>CALJBF010000203.1 GCA_938027385.1 uncultured Porphyromonadaceae bacterium
TTTCATCTTTGTTACCTTTGTTTCAGTTATCGGCCCAGCTGGGCCGATAACCGGACAGAAGGCACCGCACGGCGGCATGGCCTTGAGGGCCGGGGTGGCGCCGTGCCCGCTCTCACACACCCAGGGTGAGGGTCACGCGGGTGCCGCGCGGGGCCACGGTGCCAGCGGCGGGGGTCTGCCCCTTCACGAAACCCTGGCCGGTGAACGACACCTCGTATCCTGCGCGCTCTATGGCCACAAGCGCCTCGCGTATCCCCAGGCCGGCCACCGAAGGCACGGTGCCCTTGGGCATCTCGCGCGGTTTCGATGGGTGCACCTCAGAGGCGATGCGTGCCGCCTTGCGCACACTCTTGTGCCGCTCGGCGCTGTTCGAGGCGTAAAGCTGGGGGCGTTTCGCACCGGTGTTCCCTTCGGCATAGTCGGGGGTGTTGCCAAGCATGCCGCGGGCATACATCTTCAAGGCGATGTTACGCATCACCTGCCCCGAGGTAGAGGCGGCGCCGAACATGTAGCGTTTAGGGTAATATGTAAGCACCATGCACGAGTACATGGGGTTGTCGGCGGGGAAAAATCCACAGAATGCCAGGCGCTTGCGACCGGTGTCGTAGGTGCGGGTCTTAGGGTTGACACTGTAGCAGGTACCGGTCTTGCCGGCCAGAGCCACCTTGTCGTTCTTGAGCGAACGGCCTGTGCCGTGGGGGCCCCACACCACCTGCTTGAGCATGTACTGCATCTTGCGGGCATTCTCTTCAGAGCAGATGCGGTCGCGGATGTAGCTCACCGGAATCACCGAATCGTAATCTTCGGTAATCAGGTCTGTAACCAGGCGCGGACGCACGTAGCGGCCTCCGTTGGCGATGGCGTTGTAGATCGAGAGGGTATAGATGGGCGGAATCTGCGATGTGTAGCCGTATGACATTCGCGACAGGTCGATGCGTTTCGGGTCGGGGTTGAAATACGGAACATGCTCGCCGGCGATGCCGGTGCCCATGGGTTCGAGGAATCCGATCTCGCGCAGACGGTCGACAAACCCTTTGGGGTTCTTGTCGTACTTGCGGGTGATGATGCGGGCCATGCCGATGTTCGACGACTGTTCGATGACCTCGCGCACGCGCAGCGACCCGTTGTAGTGCGAGTCGGTGATGGGACGGCCACCGCCGTATGCCCAGCTCTTGCCGATGGGGATGACCTCTTCGAGATTGTCGACAATGCCGTCTTCGAGGGCTATCATCATCGAGATGGGTTTAACCACCGAGCCCGGCTCGAAACCGACCACGGCGTAGTTCAGGGCCTCGATGTAGCCCGAGCCGTCCTTGGCCATCTCAAGATTCGAGATCGCCTTGATATCGCCGGTCTTCACATCCATCAGAATGGCGCAGCCCCAGTCGGCCTGGCAGCTGTCGAGCACACGGTTCAGCTCGTTCTCCACGATATCCTGCAGCTGTATGTCAATGGTGGTGCGCAGGGTGTAGCCCGGCACCGGGGGCACGTCGGTCCAGTCCACGATGTTTTTCGTAAGCGGAATCTTCTTTGCCACGCCGGGCACGCCGTAGAGCAGCGAGTCGAGAGCCTTCTCAAGCCCCGAGATGCCGTGAATCTCGCGGCATTCGGAGGTCTGGCCTACGGCACCCACCGAACGGCGCGCCATGGCCCCGTAAGGGTTGGTGCGTTTCATGACGGTCTCGACCGTCATGCCGCTCTTGTTGGGGTTCTTTATGCAGAAGAAGGGGAATGTCTTGAGATGCTGCAGCTGCGCGAAACTGAGGCCCGACAGCACTTTGAAGGCGCGCGGACGGCGGTCGGGGTCTTTCTTCAGCGGACCCTCCATATAGTCGCGCCACTGCTGACGCGAGCGCTGGGGGAAATAGACGGCCAGCGAGTCGGCGATTGAGTCGAGGGCCAGACGGTAGCGGTGCTCGAGGAAACGCTCCGAGCGGAAGTCGAGGCGCACCGTGTAGTAGCGCAAGTTGGTGGCCAGAATTGAACCGCTGCTCGACAGGATGTCGCCGCGCTCGGGCAGAATGGTGTCGACACGCTCAAGTTCCTGCATGGCCTTGCGGTTCCAATCGTCGGCATGCACCACGGTGGTCGAGAAGAGTTTCGAGGCAATAGCGCCCGAAAACAGCAGTATCAGGGCGGTGATCAGACCGTAGCGGAACAGGATGTGTATGCGGTTGTCTTTTTTCTGGGGCATATTGTGTGAGAGATTGACCTGTTGGAACCCGGAGGGGAATGTGAGTTGGAGACGGAGGGGAGAGAGGATGAGAGATTGAGGTAATATCAGCGCCGCCCGGAATCGCGTTTTATGCGGTAGGGGGGCTGGTCCTGAATCCGCAGCCCCAGCCTGAGGGAGTCGGACATGTGCTGCATCTGCGATTCGCGGATCCGGCTCATGTAGGCCGACTTCTCGCGGATGCGCTCGGTCTTGGCGATTTCGAGCTCGCGTTCGAGCCGGCGGATATCCTCCATCTGGGTCTGGCAGGTATAGCGGCTGGTGATGTAGATCATCAGCATCGAAGTGACCGCCAGCACCAGCAGCCAGTGGCGACGCAGGAAATCAAGCGAGAGCACCCTTCCGTGGAGTGCCCCCAGCCATCGCGAGCTTTTTTTCTTAGCAGGTTTTTCCTGTGCCATTGCCTGGTGTGATGAGACGGGTGGTGTGATGTCAGAGTTTCTGTGCGATGCGCAGTTTGGCGCTGCGCGAGCGCGGGTTGCGCTCAACCTCGGCCTCGTCGGGGACTATAGCCTTGGAATTGAGCAGTTTCAGCGGCGAGAGCACGCGGCCGTAGAAGTCTTTCTCGACGCGCCCCTCGAGATTGCCTGATTTCATGAAGTTCTTCACCAGGCGGTCTTCAAGCGAGTGGTAGGTGATCACGGCAAGCCGTCCGCCCGGTTTCAGCGCCTTCAGCGACTGCACGAGTAAAGCGCGCAAAGCACCGATTTCGTCGTTGACCTCGATGCGCAACGCCTGGAAAACCTGCGCCAGCTCCTTTTTCTCGCGGCGCGGATTTATCAGCGGCCTCACGATGTCGAGCAGCTGCTCGACGGTAGCCACCGGCTGCCGGCGTGCGGCATCGGCGACGGCACGTGCCAGACGACGCGCCTGCGGCAGTTCGCCGTAAAGCCTGAATATCTCTTCGAGACGGTCGGCATCGGCGGTATTCACCAGGGTGGCGGCATCTGTGGCGGCGCGGGCGTTCATGCGCATGTCAAGGGGGCCCTCCCAGCGGAAAGAAAAGCCGCGCGTGGGATCATCGAAATGATGGAACGATACCCCGAGGTCGGCCAGAATGCCGTCGACAGCCTCCACGCCGTAAAAACGCAGAAAGTTGCGAAGGTACCGGAAGTTGCCGTAGACAGCCGTGAAGGCCGCATTTCCGCTGAGCGCGGGGTCGCTCTCGGCACGCGCTATGGCGTCGGCATCCTGGTCAAACGACAACAGACGACCGCCCTGCGCCGGGTCGAGGCGCGCGAGGATCTCGCGAGTATGACCACCCCCGCCGAGAGTACAGTCGACATACACCCCGCCGGGACGCACGTCAAGCCCTTCGAGCACCTGCTGCAGCAGGGCCGGAATGTGGTATGGCTCATTGTGTTCAAGTGTCCGGGTCGTGTCCATTACAGGGTGGGTAAAGCGGTTGCGATATTCTTGAAATCGAGCGTAAAATTACAAAATTTTAATGAAGAATTTACAACTCCAAACAGCAAAAAACCACCTTTGTCCCAAAAAAGTTATCAACACCCCTCGGGCATGACATAAAAAAGAGCCGCCACCCTACCGGGACGAGACTGTCGTAAATCTGAAAATCAAAAGTTTATACCCATTGTTTGCAAATGCAAACGCTCCGTGGCAGCATCACAGTTTCAGCGTAAGCATCTTCCACAGCGTGACGGCGAAAATCTTAAGGTCGAGCCAGAGCGAAAAACGGTCGACATACTCTATATCGGCCCGCACGCGCCGCTCCATATCTTCGAGCCGGGGGGTAGCGCCACGATAGCCGAGAATCTGGGCATAGCCCGTGAGGCCGGGGCGCATCTCATGGCGCCGCATATAGTCGGGGATCAGCCGCGAATAATACTCTGTATGCGCCAGCATGTGCGGTCGCGGCCCGATAATCGACATATCCCCCTTGAGCACATTCAGCAACTGAGGCAATTCGTCAAGCGACGATTTGCGCAGTATCTGGCCCACACGCGTGATACGCGGATCGCCTTTGGTAGCCTGCTCCGAATCGGCGTTCTTGTTGACATACATCGACCTGAACTTCAGCAAATCGAACTCACGCCCCCGGTAGCCGGTGCGCCTCTGCCTGAAAAACACGCCTCCGGGCGACGATACGGCAATCCACACCCCCACCACAAGCCACAGCGGCAACAGCGCCACTATGGCAATCAGCGAGAATATGATGTCGAATATCCGTTTTATTACCTTTTGCATTTCAAGCAGTTGCTTTGACGCCGCCATGACCGGCAGCGGCCGGGAACCGGCAGTTCAGCACAGTTTACTGACAGGATTCGTGTTTGTAGCGCAAAGGTAAGCAATTATTTTGGTGTAGGCACATCCACTGCATATTTTTTATCAAAATAGCATACTGCCTGCACCCAGGCCCCGCACCTTTCACCGCAGCACACTCTTCCACCCCTCCTTTCTCCCCATCACTCCCATAATTCCCCCACTAACAACATAACACCGGCAAGCCTGTCTGGCTTGCCGGTGTTATGTGTCCTCGCAGGGGCTCGAACCCTGGACCCACTGATTAAGAGTCAGTTGCTCTACCAACTGAGCTACGAAGACATGAATAGCGATAAGTTTGAGTTGGTGCGTTTTCCCAAACGCGATG
>CALJBF010000204.1 GCA_938027385.1 uncultured Porphyromonadaceae bacterium
GACGCCCACATCTGTTAAGTTAATAGCATTGTGTAGCGACCCTACAATGAATACCCTTCATGCAACACAGGCAATTTTAATTGCAATATCCGGTAAAGGTGAGCAAGTTAGTGATTGAAAACCGAAACGCAAAGCAGAAGCCGCATCGCGGCGTTAGATTCCAGGCCACTGCAAGCGCGCCGTAGGTGTGCGCTGCTGTGGTTATTAAGGTCACCCCAACATAAAAAGAGCGCCTTTAGGTGCGATACATAGTACAGTTTCGCACCTAAAGGCGCTCAATATATGTTTGCTATACTGTATACCACAGCTGCGCGCACCTACGGCGCGCTTGCAGTGGCCTGAATTCTTGCGCCACTACGTGGCTTATGTTTCGCGCTTATGGCTCCACAATATTTTACCGACTATCTTTAATTCCGAATAAGCCACATACATTTGTCAATTCCGAGGTTTGGCGGGGTTTCATTCCGACGTTTGGCGGGTTTTCATTCCGAGGTTTGGCGAAATTGGGATAGTAATGGGTGGTTTTCAGTACGGTGATCAGGGGGAAACAGGGTGCCTGGGGTGCCTGAAACGTCACTGCATCAGGCTGACGCATACGGGGATGCGGGGATGGTGACGTAAGGGCAACAAATTATAACAGAGCTGTTGCATTACAGCAAAATAAATTATATCTTTGCAACGCCGACCGCACTGAGCAGAGCCCACGGTCGTGGGTCTACGAGGGAGGGGACGGCAGACATATTATAGAAAAGCGTTTACAAAGCGCTCTATTCTTGGCTCTTAGAAACTTCGCAACTTTCATTTGGGAAATCAGGAATTGAGCAACGGTAGATGCCACATGGACTATGCATCTGAGACACTGACCGGGCGCGCGAGCGTCAGGCCAGCCGTTATCGATACATATTTCTGCGTGTGGGCTCTGCGTTGCCGTCTCATTTTCCCAAGGCAATGCGAAGGCCTCTAAGAGCGAGACGAGCAACAGTGTACAGGCTCGCACGCTCTTCTTTTTTTCACACCTCGCCAACGAGACGGGCCCGGCGGCACACACATTTCAATTTCCGCCTATGGAACAATCAACGAATCTCTGGTTTCCCCTCCAAGCTTTTCAGAAGGAGACAAGCAAACCATCATCAATCAGACGATAGATGCCCTCGAAAAGATGAAAAATCTCAGCCGCCATGTAATGCCAGACCTCATTCTACCGGACGATGGCTTTGTGGCTGACTCTTTCGTAGAGAACACCATCATCCTGCACGAGATTGAATACTCTCCGGATGTCACCGACAAGAATAAATTCTCGTTCAAATTCACCGGTACCGGGGATGTCATATTCAACGATCCTGCGTCAAAACTGTCCCACACCAGTAAAACACCCTTTAAAGGTCACGCCGTAATGGAATCTACCAAAAAGGGATTCATTTTTGTAGACCTGTACCTAACCTCTCTTCACCACTAAAGCAAAGTAGTGATGTATATGTCGGCTACCCGCGATGTAGGGATGCACCCCGGTGCATCCTAATATCAACGAATTAGCCCTTATAGACAGGATGCACCGGGGTGCATCCCTACAATTTGGCAACCAGTCATTTAGATTGGAATGGTAGCCGACATGTATATCATTGCTTAAGTGAAACATTCTGCTATATCACAGAATTCCAACCCCAATTCAATCAAACCAAACACAACATGCAACAACTCAAACACCTCGTAATGACGACGCTCATGCTGTTGTCATTCATCACCGCCTCGGCCTACGACTTCATGGTCGACGGCCTCGCCTACAACGTCGTATCTCTCCCCGACCTCACATGCGAAGTCACTTACTCCGATACCAAGTATAGCGGCGACATCGTCATCCCCTCAACCGTAACCTATCAGGGACGCACCCTCACTGTCATCCAAATTGGATACGAGGCGTTCGACAAGTGCTCAGCATTGACTTCCGTCGAAATCCCCAACTCCGTGACGACAATTGGGGACTCCGCATTTTCCAAGTGCACGTCGCTGACTTCCGTCGAAATCCCCAACTCCGTGACGACAATTGAGGACGCTGCATTTTACGGGTGCACGTCGTTGACTTCCACCGAAATCCCCAACTCCGTGACGAAAATAGACCGGTGGACATTTTTCGGTTGCTCGTCGCTGGTCTCCATCCAAATCCCCAACTCGGTGACGGAAATTGGCGAGTCCGCATTTTCCTGTTGCTGGCACCTGACTTCCGTCGAAATTCCAAACTCCGTGACGACAATAGGCGAGGACGCATTTAACTCTTGCGACTCACTGGTTTCCATCGAAATTCCCGAGTCGGTGTCTGAAATACATCCTGTGGCATTCTATTGCGGCCGCTTGGAATCCATCACATGGGGTTCGAAACTTCCCATCATGATTGGAATGTTTCATAGAGATTATTTCGAGTCATATATACGTAGCAAGGCTATCAAATATCTGAAAATCCTTCCTACTGTGAACGAAGCTGCTCTTCTTAGGTACAACCCTGAATATCAAGACTTAATTCTCCTAAAATCCTTATCTTTAGGAAGATCCCTTGAAGTAGAGTACTATCACTACAACGGAAATGGTTCTGACAATTTCCCTAATCTCACTGAGCTTGAGCTTACCGGCTATGTGAAGTATTTTAAAATTTACGCATCGTCCATCAAAAGCATCACTATAGACAGGGGGGTGGAACTGGATGCCGGTGAATATGGTGCCGACATGAGTAAATACGACAAACTGAAGTGTATCACGATGAAAGGTAATGTTCCCCAGTTCATTCCTACTTTCGCGAACGTTACCTATCTCAACGCCAAGCTGAGGGTACCGAAAGGGACTCTGCGGGCATATCAGAATGCAGAGGGGTGGAAAAACTTCTGGAATATCGAGGAACATGAGGAGGAAGTCGGTATTGACGAGGTGCCGGTGAAGGTCGGCGCCAAGAACGAGTGCGGGCGATACGACCTGCAGGGTCGCCCGGTTGACGACACATACCGCGGTGTCACCATCATACGCTACACCGACGGCTCAGCCAAAAAGGTAGTGACCACCCACTGAAAACGACCGGCATCCCACCCCAAAAGGTAGGAGGCCGGATATAAGCGCGAAACATAAGCCACGTTGTGGCGTAAGAATCCAGGCCACTGCAAGCGCGCCGTAGGTGCGCGCAGCTGTGGCAGTTTCGAGTCTCTATCATAAAAAGAGCGCCTTTAGGTGCGAAACTATGACAAGTTTCGCACCTAAAGGCGCTCAATATTGTACATTATACCTCAGATGCGGATAACCGGGCCGGTGGATTACTGCGGGTAGCCGACGGGGTTGTTCATGATGGGGAGGCAGGTGGCGGGGAGGTTGAGCAGCGAGGTGATGGCGGCGGCATCCATGGTGGCGCGGGGCACGGTGGCGAGGCCGAGGCCGGCGCAGGCCACCGAGGCGTTCTCGCTGACGATGCCGGCGTCGACGGCGGCCATCATGAGCGAGCGCTCGTCGGTGTTGCCGAATTTTGTCATGTCGGCTGCCATGACGAGGCAAACGGGCGCCGTGGCGGCGAATGCCTGGCCGGATGCCACGAGGGCGCGGTGGTCACCGTCGACAAGATGACGAATGGTGTGGGTGGCGGGGATATACTCGCCCACCCCGTCGCGTGTGAACACGAAGAGGCGGATTTCGCGGAAGTCGCGGCACGAGGGGGCGGTGAGCTTGCCGTCGGGGCGGTTCTGCCCCATGGTGGCCCACAGCAGGTCTGACAGGTCACGGTCGGCGAGGGCGCGGTCGGCGAACGCGCGCACCGACCGGCGCTGTGCCATGGCCTGCATCAGCGGCAGACCACGCTCTGTATCGGGTGCCGGAAGGGTTACATCGGCGGCCACGGCGCCACATACGGCACCTGCCACCAGCAACGAGAGTATCAGTTTTTTCATACGGGTAAACATATTCGGTTGTAAGTTACTGCCCAAATTTATTAAATAATGGTGAGAGGATCTCAATGTTTCCGCTAAAATCTTTACCGTAACAAACACTCCAACAAGTTACATGTCGACTGCCAAAGTACAGGGATACACTCAAATACCGGTTACTTGGCAGGCGTGAGGGGGTGTCAAGTAACCGGTATTCATTGCGGGTAACTATCCACAGATCGCGTCTGTGGGGCTTATTCGGAACGGAGGGCGTTGTATTCGGCGTCTGATACCGGCTCAAGCCATTCGGTCTGGGCGTTTTCGCCAGGAACCCCGAATGCCAGGTGCGCGAACCACGAGTCAGCGGCGGCTCCATGCCAGTGTTTCACATTAGCAGGGATGTGGATCACGGTACCGGGAAGAATCTCGACTGCGGGCTTGCCCTCTTCCTGATACCAGCCGCGGCCTGCCACGCCTACGAGCATCTGGCCGCCACCTTTGGTGGCTTTGTGGATGTGCCAGTTGTTGCGGCATCCCGGCTCGAACGTCACGTTGGCGAACGGAATCTGCGAGGTCGACATGGGTGCCAGCCAGCTGCGGCCGGTGAAATAGCGTGCGTAGGCCGTGTTGGGCTCGCCGACGGGGAATATCATCGTGCGCTGGAACTCGGCCAGGGCATCGTCGCCCTTGACATCGTCGTTCCATACATCCTTGGCCAGACGGAATGCCGCCCAGGCTTTCGGCCACCCGGCATAAAACGCAATGTGGGTGATGATCTCGGCAACCTCGGTGCGTGTGATGCCGTTCTTTTTGGCGGCCTGGAGATGGTGGAGGAGCGAACTGTCGG
>CALJBF010000205.1 GCA_938027385.1 uncultured Porphyromonadaceae bacterium
GTTTGAAGAAGTCTCGCCCGAGCAGGCGGAGGCCATGACCGACGAAAGTGCCGAAATAGAATCTCTGAAAGATCTTCTGCAGAAGAAGTCAGAGGAGGTTGAGAAAGAGAAAAAGGAATACCTCTTCCTGATGGCAGAGTTCGACAATTTCCGCAAACGCACGGTGCGCGAACGTGCCGACCTCATCAAATCAGCATCCGAAAAGGTGCTTGCAGGACTTCTGCCCATCGTGGATGACTTCGAGCGCGGGCTTGACGCCACCCGTGACGCTGAAAACGCCGAGGCCGTGCGCGAGGGGATGCAGCTCATCTACAACAAACTCATAAAATATCTGGCCGACAACGGCGTGAAAGCCATAGAGTCGACCGGTGCCGATTTCGATACCGAGCTCCACGAGGCCGTGGCCATGGTTCCGGCCGACGACACCACACCCAAAGGGAAGGTGAAAGACACCGTGTCGAAAGGTTATACGCTCAACGACAAAGTCCTCCGTCACGCCAAAGTAGTCGTGGCACAATAAAGCCTACAAACCATCATGGCAAAACGAGATTATTATGAAGTGCTGGGGGTGCAGAAAAACGCCACAGCTGATGAAATAAAGAAAGCTTACCGCAAGCTTGCCATCAAGTACCACCCTGACAAGAACCCCGACGACAAAGAGGCCGAGGAGAAATTCAAGGAGGCAGCCGAGGCATACGAGGTGCTCTCGAACGACGAGAAACGCGCCAAGTATGACCAATTCGGCCACTCGATGGGCCCGCAGGGATTCGGCGGCGGCGAAGGTGGCGGCTACTATTCGTCGAACATGTCGATGGACGACATCTTCGCCCAGTTCGGCGACATCTTCGGCGGCCACTTCTCGTTCGGCGGCGGTTTCGGCGGTGCCACAGGCGGCCGCCAGAGCCGTCGGCGGCAGGCGCCGCGCCGTCAGGGCTCAGACATCCGCATCAAGGTAAAGCTCACGCTCGAGGATATCGCCAACGGCGTCACCAAGAAACTTAAGATTCCCACCTGGGTGAAGTGCAGCCATTGTAACGGCACCGGTGCCAAAGACGGCACAGCCTTCACCACCTGCCCCACCTGTCATGGCCAGGGCACGGTGAGCCAGGTGATCAACACCCTCTTCGGCCCCCAGGAATCGGTGGGCGTATGCCCCCAGTGCGAGGGCGAGGGTAAGGTCATCTCGGAGATCTGCGGCTACTGCAACGGCGAAGGCATAGAGCGCCGCGATGAAATCGTGGAGTTCACCATTCGCGCCGGCGTGCAGCAGGGCATGACCCTCACCGTAAAGGGAAAAGGCAACGCCCCGCGCCGCGGTGGCGTGAGCGGCGACCTGCTTGTCGTTATTGAGGAAATCAAGCACCCCGAGCTGATCCGCGACGGCAACGACGTAATCTACAACCTGATGCTCGACATTCCCACCGCCACCCTCGGCGGCGCCGTGGAAGTGCCCACCATCACCGGACGTGCGCGCCTCAACATCCCCGCCGGCACCCAGCCCGGCAAGGTTCTGCGTCTGCGCGGCAAAGGACTCCCCTCTACCGAGGGACGCGGCACGGGCGACGAACTCGTCAACATCATGGTCTACATCCCCGAGACCCTCGACGACGCCGAACGCCGCACATTCGAGGAGATGCGCGACAAGCCCAACATCAAGCCCTCGGAGACCACTACACACCGTCTGTTCTCGAAACTGAGACACATATTCTCCAACGACTGACAACCGATTACTATAAAATCCATATACAATGCTTAAGAAAATTCTTTCTATCTCGGGCAAGCCTGGTCTGTTCCGTCTGGTAAGCAACGGCAAGAACATGCTTATTGTCGAAAGCCTCTCGACCGGCAAACGCACTCCCGCATACGCCCACGACAAAGTGATGTCGCTCGGCGACATCTCGATATACACCCTCGACGGCGACACCCCTCTTAGCGAGGTGCTTGAGAATGTAAAAGCCGCTACCGGCGGAAAGGCTATCGACATCAAGGCCCTCGGCGACGACGCAGCCGTACGCGCATATTTCAAGACCATCCTCCCCGACTACGACGAGGAGCGCGTGCACACCTCTGACATCCGCAAACTGTTCACATGGTACAACCAGCTGGTGGCCGCCGACGTGACCGATTTCAAGGATAAGGAAATCGCCCAGGACGAGGCAGCCGAGGCAGCAGAAGCCGCCGACAATGCCGATACGGTGAAAGAATAAACCACCCCGCACAGGCACATTCTTCATCTTGAATCGTGCCGCATAAAAAGCCGCCCAAGAGACCCCAAAAGGCTCACGGGTGGCTTTTTATGTTTTATAACATACGGTTCACAACCATATTCCGACTATATTTTCACCGCATACAGCATTCTGCATCATATCTGGCCCTCAGAAACATACAGATTTCATGCAGCAATATGCAACTATATTCGGCAAAGGGAAATCGGCACTTTCCATTCTGGCAGGTAACTTTGTGAAAGAAATCACAGTCAAACCCTCCTCCACAACGTTATCACATTTTATCATCATGAAGAAATTACTGACAGCTGTCATGTTGCTGGGAGCCGTGACCGGGAGCGCGTATGCGCAACATTACGACATGAACCAATGGGGCGACAACCGCGGTTACACCGCCGCGCCGTATTCGCGCTATGAGGCCGAACCCGGCCTATGCGAGACCAACGGCAGTTTCCTGAATCAGACAGACGACCAGATGTACGTGCAGAGCGAGGCCTCGAACCAGCAGGCTGTAAGCCTCGACAACGGTCAGTCGGTGTGGTGGACCAACGACACCGGCGCAGCCAACGGCGTCACACTCCGATTCTCGCTCCCCTACGGGCAGAGCGGCACGGTGGGCTTCTACGTGAACGGCCAGGAACTTGGCCGCATGAACGTGAACACCGACCACTCCTGGGAATGGAACCATATACACAAGGGGAGCAGGACAAACAAACCGGAATATTACTCGACCCACGGCTCCCGGAAAGACTGGGCCCGCATGCGTTTCGACGAGGAGATGTGCCTGCTCAGCCGTGACATACAGCAGGGTGAGAGATTCGAACTGCGCAACCTGTCGGGCGCGACCGTGACGGTCGATTTCGTGGAAATCGAAAAGGCACGCCACATCACCGAACAGGATGCCCGCAACAACGGCTGGACCGTCTGGGACAAAAATACCCCGCTGAACCAGCTCGGCGGCGACATCTATATCGGCGAAGGCACCTGGTCAAACGGTTTCTGGGGAGCCGACAAGACCATTCACGGCGCAGGCATTTTCTACACCCGCATCATCGGTAAACCGGAGGCCCTGCCCCGTGTGACCGACGTGCGTTTCAGCAACACACAGAACCAGCGTTATCCCAACGCCGGCGACAGCGAGGGACCCAACGGATATCAGGACATCAAATGTTTCACAAGCTACATATACGCCGAGAACTGCCTGATCGAGCATTTCACATGCGGTGCATGGTTTGACGGCACAAACGGCTGCACATTCCGCCACTGCCGCATCCGCAACAACTATGCCGACGGCGTGAACTTCTGCAACGGTTCGAGCAACGGCGTGGTCGAGCAATGTAACTTCCGCAACAACGGCGACGATGATATCGCGTCGTGGTCAAACGGTGGATGGTCAACCGGCCACCGCGTGGAGAATGTGACATGCGAGCACAACTGGCGCGCCTCGTCACTCGGCTGGTTCGGCGGCGGCAACCACTCGGTGAAGAACATGCTCATAAAAGACGGCATGGAGAACGGCATACGTTGTGTAACCGACTTCGGTGGGAGCGGTTTCGACGGCAACCAGCCCATGCGCTACGAGAATATCGCCATCGTACATCAGGCATGCACAAACGGCACACCGGGCCGTGACGGCGATTTCTGGGGTGTGGACGAAGCCGCCCTGCATATCGAGGCATCGAACAACGGCAACGTGGAACGACAGATTTTCAGCAATATCGACATCTATGACTCTCGCGGCGACGCCGTATTCATCGGCGGCCGCGACGACAAGCGAATCAACAACATCGAGTTCGACGGTGTGCGTGTGCACGGCGTGCGCGGCAAAAGTTACACCGACCAGGCCCATAAAAACTACTATGCATTCTATTTTGAGAATGCCAGGGGCAATGCCACACTGAAAAACATCGAGGTCACCGACGCCGAGGTCACCAACTTCATAAACCCCGATCTTTCAAGCGGCCAGATGAACGGGTTCTCACTCATCTGCGACGGCGTCAGTAATAGCAAGACTGATATCCCCGCAGGAGTCAAACTCCACCTTACAGGCCTTGCTTACAGCAAATCGGTAAACACTTTCGCTGCCGACAACGAAATCATGGCCGGCGAGCAGGTAAAATTCTCGGTACGCATCGATAATTCGTCGAACGTGGGTCTTCCCGCCGACTGCGTTGTAACCCCGCGTCTCACCATCGACGACGGAACCACCCTCAGTTTTCCCCGCATAGACACCGGCATCGCCCCGGGCGAATCAAAAATCGTTTCCGTATCCTGGACGGCCACTGCAGGCGGACGTACGGTCATAGCCGAGCTTGACCCGCAGAACCGCCTTGGCGACGCCGTGGGCACAGCCACCATCACAAAAAAATTCAATGTAACCGAGAGCCACTACCTCGACCTCCCTTTCACCCCGGTCGGGGGCAAGGATCTTCAGGCCCTCGACCTGCGCTGGAAACTCGAAGGACAGTCTGACAGCGAAATCGGCCACGGCCCCATCAATGCCGGTGACCATGTGATATTCTCGGCAGTTATTGTAAACGCAGGCAGCGAATATATAGACGGAGGCCAGAAAATAGGCGTGAAGTATATTGTCGACGGACAGGACTGGGACCAGAACTACATTACCTGGAACGACAACATCGCCACACTCGCCTCTCATGAGACAAAACTCTTCACCGTATCAGGCGGCGGGGGCCAGAACAGACCCGACAGGCCTTACTGGCTTGCCGAGAACGGCACTCACCGCATAAGGATCTATATGGATGACACCAACCATATAGATGGCGAGAACCGCTCGAACAACCAGCCCGAATTCAATCTGACTATCCCCTACGGCGGTCTTGTCTATCATCCGCAGAGCGAAGTCACCCTTCCCGATGATCTCGAGGGGATAACAAACGCTATCGAAAACGTATCGGCCGACATCGACCTCTGTGCCGACACCGCCTGGTACACCCTTACCGGCATCCGACTCAACAGCCGCCCTTTCGCACCGGGCATATACATTCATAATGGCAAAAAGATACTCGTAAGATAAATGCTCCTTGCCTTATCGGGCATTAAAGGAAATATACATCAGGAATATTGCCTGACAAAAGACTACAGGCTTATCAGTTATTCATCTGTAGCGCGCCGCGGCTCCTCCGGGATCCGCGGCGCTTTTCTTTATCATACCGGCCGACAGCGGCCGACATTCCGTTGTCGTGGCATAATTTCCAACGGGCATGTTAAAAAGATTGAAAAAATGTCGATATCACCATTACTCGATTGTTATGACAATAAACCCTTATTTATGAGAAGAGGATTGCTGGCGCTGGGCGCCGCCATATTCATCCCTGCGGTTTTCGCGACAGACATCGATTCGGCGATGCCGGTAAGGGACGATACCGCCCCCCTGACAGCCGACTCGTTGCCGCAGAAGTGGACCGTAGAGCCACATGCACAGATGCAGGTTCCCGACGGTGTGACCGACCGCTGGTGGCAGCAGTTTGACGATGCCGGACTTAACGACGTGATTTCGCTGACAGTGTCACGCAACTACTCACTGGCCGCGGCTCTGCGGCGTGCCGAGGCCGCCCGGCAGGCAATCGGACAGGCCAGGGCCGGATGGTATCCCACTATTGGTATAGCGGCCGGATTCTCGCGT
>CALJBF010000206.1 GCA_938027385.1 uncultured Porphyromonadaceae bacterium
GGCTTCCTCGGTTCGTTCTACGATGCCTACGATCCAGACGCACGCAAGCTTTTCTGGAGCCAGATGATCGACCACTACATGCCTCTCGGCATCGACGCATGGTGGATGGATGCCAGCGAGCCCAACATACGCGACTGCACCGACATACAGTACCGCAAGGATCTCACCACTCCCACCGCACTCGGCCCGTCGACCAAATATTTCAATGCCTACGCGCTTATGAACGCCGAGGCCATTTACGACGGCCAGCGCGGCGTCGACCCCGACAAGCGCGTGTTCCTGCTCACCCGCTCGGGGTTCTCGGGACTGCAGAGATATTCCACTGCTACATGGAGCGGAGACATCGCCACCCGCTGGGAGGATATGGAGGCTCAGATTGCCGCCGGACTGAACTTCGCCGTAAGCGGCATCCCCTACTGGACAATGGACATCGGCGGTTTCTGCGTGGAAGACCGTTACGTCGACGCCCAGAAGAAATACAACGAGAGCGCCGAGGAGAACGAAGACCTCAGGGAGTGGCGCGAGCTCAACACCCGCTGGTACCAGTTCGGTGCGTTCGCCCCGCTGTTCCGCGCCCACGGCCAGTGGCCCTTCCGCGAGGTCTATAACATCGCACCCGAAGACCATCCCGCCTATAAATCCATTGTGGATTATACGAAATTGCGCTACCGCATGATGCCCTATATCTACTCGCTGGCAGGCAAGACTTATTTCGATGACTACACGATCATGCGCCCGATGGTGATGGACTTCACCGAAGACATCAACACCCGCAATCTCAAGGACCAGTATATGTTCGGCACCGCCTTCCTTGTGGCGCCCGTGTACAGATACGGCGCTCGCGAGCGCGACGTGTACTTCCCTGCCGGAGAGACCTGGTATGACTTCTATACCGGCGAGACCGTCGACGGCGGCCGGACCAAGACCGTGCCCGCGCCATACGAGCGCATCCCCCTGTTCGTGCGCGGCGGCTCGATAGTGCCGATGGGCGGCGAGATTCAGTATGCCATGGAACCCACCGACGAACCTGTCACAATCCTCGTCTATGCCGGGAAAGACGGCAGTTTCAACCTCTACGAGGACGAGGGTTCGAACTACAATTACGAGAAAGGGGAATATTCTGACATCCCCATGACCTACGACGACACCGCTCGCACGCTCACCATCGGCGACCGCAAGGGGGCGTTCAAGGGGATGAAGGAGAGCCGCAGGTTCAACATCGTCACCCTCGAGCCGGGCCACCCCGTCTCAGACGCCTGGGTGACGAAAGGCAAGGAAGTGACCTACAACGGCAGAGCCATAACCGTAAAACTCTGATACTGCTGTGACAAAATACACAATAATCTCATTCGCGCTGTTGTTGCTGGTTCTCGGAGGCTGCACTCCGGGAGCCGGAAGCAACATCAACGACCGCGAGCCGTTCAACGACGGCTGGCGTTTCCACCTCCAGACACAGGCCGATAGCGCCGACCTGGCGGCTCCCGGTTTCGATGATTCGCAGTGGCGCGCGCTCGACCTGCCCCATGACTGGGCCATCGAGGGAACGTTCAGCCAGGACAATCCGTCGGGAACCGGGGGCGGCGCCCTCCCCGGCGGAATCGGATGGTACCGCAAGAGTTTCACCACCCCCGCCGACATGAAACCCGGCGACCGCCTGTTTGTCGATTTTGACGGCGCCTACATGAACACCTCGGTGTATGTGAACGGCCACCTGCTGGGCACGCGGCCATACGGCTACGCATCGTTCAGCCATGACATCACCGATTATCTCGCGCCTGACGGCCGGAACGTCATAGCTGTCAGGGTCGACAATGCCGAACAGCCCAATTCACGCTGGTACTCTGGGTGCGGAATCTACCGCAACGTATGGCTCAGACACACCGCCGGGGTCTTCGTGCCCCTGTGGGGACAACATATAATAGCCGATGTCAATGCCACCGGGAACGGCATCGTATCCATGCAGACCGACATCACCAACACCACCGATATCCCCCGCGATCTGACTGTAGAAAGCCGCATATTCACCCCTGACGGCAAGGAAGTGGCGAAAACTGTGTCGGAGATTACCGTGCCGCGCGACACCACCGTATCGTGCGGCCAGAATCTGACCGTACCCACCCCTCTGTTGTGGAGCACGGAATCGCCGAACCTTTACAGGGTGCAGACACGTCTTGTCGCCGACGGAAAGACAACCGGCGTGTATGAGACGAATACCGGATTCCGCACACTCGCCTTTGACGCTGAGAAAGGTTTCTCGCTCAACGGCAAAAGGATGAAGATACGCGGTGTCTGTCTCCATCACGACGCGGGGGCGCTTGGCGCCGTCGTGAACCGACGCGCCATTGAACGCCAGCTTGAGATAATGAAGGAGATGGGCGCCAACGCCATCCGTGTATCACACAACCCGCCCGCTCCCGAACTTCTCGATCTCTGCGACTCGATGGGTATGCTCGTAATGGACGAGACCTTTGACATGTGGCGGAAGAAAAAGACCGAACACGATTATGCCCGGTATTTCAACGACTGGCACGAACGTGACCTCACAGACTTGATTCGCCGTGACCGCAACCACCCCTCGGTGTTCATGTGGAGCATCGGCAACGAGGTGCTTGAACAGTGGAGCCATGCAGATGCCGACACCCTCTCACTCGAACAGGCCAACCTGATACTGAATTTCGGCCACGGCAAGGAGATGCTCGCCCACGAAGATTCAGCGATGTCAGTCAACTCCCTTCTCACCAGGAAACTTGCCGATATGGTACGCGAGCTTGACGCCGAACGCCCCATAACAGCCGGATGCAACGAACCTGCTCCGGGCAACCATCTGTTCCGCGCCAACGCGCTCGACGTGATCGGGTATAACTATCACGACGAGTGGTTCAAGGATGTCCCGGTCAATTTCCCCAGCAAGCCGTTTATCGTTACCGAAAGTGTTTCCGGTCTTATGACACGTGGCTATTACCGCATGCCTTCAGACAGCATGTACATCTGGCCCGAGCGCTGGGACAAGCCTTTCCACGACGAGTCGTTCGCATGCTCGTCATACGACAACTGCCATGTGCCCTGGGGCTCGACCCATGAGAAGTCGATGTACGAGGTCGAGAACAACGATTTCATTTCGGGTCAGTTCGTATGGACCGGATTCGACTACCTGGGCGAGCCCACGCCTTTCGGCTGGCCGGCTCGCAGCTCATATTTCGGCATCGTGGACCTGGCCGGCATACCCAAGGACATCTACTACATGTACCAGAGCCAGTGGCGCCCCGACAAGACCGTGCTGCACCTGTTCCCCCACTGGAACTGGGAGCCGGGCCAGGAAATCGACATGTGGACATATTACAACAATGCCGACGAGGTGGAGCTGTTCGTCAACGGCGAGTCGCAGGGGATCAGGCGACCCGAAAAGGGTGTGTACCATGCCGCCTGGCGCGTCAGGTTCATCCCCGGCACCGTCGAGGCCGTATCGCGCAAGAACGGCAGGGAGGTGGCCAGGACAAGCATCAGCACGGCAGGTGAGCCATACGCCGTAAAGCTTACTCCCGACCGCTGCAACATCCACGCCGACGGGAAAGACCTCAGCTACCTGACCGTAGAGATTCTCGACAAGGATGGCAACCTCTGCCCCCTGACCGACAACGAGGTTTGTTTCGAGGTCAGCGGCGCCGGTTTCAACGCCGGGGTCGACAACGGCTCGCCCGTGTCGCTTGAGCCGTTCAAATCAGACCGGCGCAAGGCGTTTTACGGCAAGGCGATGCTGATCGTGCAGTCTGACGGCAAGCGCGGCGACATCCGCGTGACCGCCACCTCACCGCGTCTGAAAAACGGCACCGCCACATTGACAGCAAAATAATCCAATCATTATACGCACCTTATGCAGTTCAAGAACATATTGATATCAGCCATGCTGGCCGCAGGCACACTGCCCGTGGCCGCCACAGGCGAGACACCGGTCTATCTGGACAAAAACAGACCGATAGAAGAGCGTGTCGAAGACGCGCTCTCACGCATGACTCTCGAAGAAAAAGTAGCGCTGTGCCATGCGCAGGGCAAATTCTCGTCGCCCGGCGTGCGGCGCCTCGGCATCCCCGAGATATGGATGAGCGACGGCCCCCACGGCGTGCGCGCCGAGATAAACTGGAACGACTGGGGGTATTCATCCTGGACCAATGACTCCATCACCGCCTTCCCTGCCCTGACGGCACTCGCCGCCACCTGGAATCCGCAACTTGGGGCCCTCTACGGCAAGAGCGTGGGCGAGGAGGCTCGCTACCGAGAGAAAGATGTGCTGCTCGGTCCGGGCGTCAACATCTACCGCACCCCTCTCAATGGCCGCAACTTCGAGTACATGGGTGAAGACCCCTACCTGGCCGGCGAGATGGTTGTGCCGTACATTCAGGAACTCCAAAAAAACGGCGTGGCCGCCTGCGTGAAACATTTCGCGCTGAATAATCAGGAGAAGTGGCGCGGCAACGTCAACGTGACGCTCTCTGACCGCGCGCTTTACGAAATCTACCTGCCGGCGTTCAAGCGCGCCGTGCAGGATGGCAAGGCATGGAGCATCATGGGCGCCTACAACAAGATCTGGGATGAACATTGCTGTCATAATTCCCGCCTCCTCAATGATATCCTGCGCGGCGAATGGGGTTTCGACGGCGTGGTGGTGACAGACTGGGGCGGCGCGCACGACACGAAACAGGCCGCGCTCAACGGGCTTGACATCGAGATGGGGTCGTTTACCAACGGCCTGACCTCGGAATCGGAATTCGGCTACAACGATTACTATCTCGCAGATCCTTATCTGAATATGATAAAGAGCGGAGAAGTTCCGGAATCTACCGTGAACGACAAGGCCCGCAATATCCTGCGGCTCATCTTCCGCACCTCCATGAACACCGACAAGCCGTTCGGCTCGGCCACCACCCCCGAACACTACGCGGCCGCCAAAAAGATTGGTGACGAGGCCATAGTGCTACTGAAAAACAACGGCATACTGCCTCTCGACCCGGCCAAGACTGGCAACATCCTTGTCGTGGGCGAAAATGCCGTGCGCAAGCTCACCGACGGCGGCGGCTCGTCAGAGCTGAAAGTCAAGGATATGTTCACTCCGCTCGACGCCCTCCGCAAGACCTACGGCGACAACGTTGGATTCGCCGAGGGATACCGCACCGGTCGCCCTATGTATGACGCCGAAGACATAATCCCCGACGAGATTCTTGACTCACTGCGCCGCCAGGCCGTGGAGATGGCCAAAGACGCCGATGTGGTAATCTACATCGGTGGCCTGAACAAGAACGGCTACCAGGACTGCGAGTCGACCGACCGCAGAGAGTATAATCTCCCCTGGAATCAGGATAAATTGATTGAGGAGCTTGCCGCCGTGAATCCGAATCTCATTGTGGCCAACATCTCGGGCAACGCCTACGCGATGCCCTGGCTCGACAAGGTTCCGGCCGTGCTGCAGAGCTGGTATCTCGGCACAATGATCGGCCCGTCGATGGCCGATGTAATCTCGGGCAAGGTTAATCCCAGCGGCAGGCTGCCCTTCTCATTCCCGAAAAGGCTTGAGGACAACGGAGCGCATCACTTCGGCGCGGCCTCGTATCCCGGTATCGAGGGAACTTCGGCAGGCACCGCTGCCGCCGACCTCAAAGGAGCCGACGTGAGTGCCGGCAACGACCCGCGGCAGGAATACCTCGAAGACATATTCGTTGGTTACCGCTGGCATGACACGAAAAACATCCCGGCAATGTTCCCCTTCGGCCATGGCCTGAGCTACACCACTTTCAAATATGGCAAAGCGGTTCTCTCATCGAAAGAGATGGCTGCGGACGGAGCCGTCACTCTCACCGTTCCGGTAACCAACACAGGAAACGTCGAGGGTAAAGAAACCGTGCAGCTTTATATCCAGGATGAAAAATCATCCCTGCCGCGCCCTGTCAAGGAACTCAAAGGGTTCAGGAAAATCGTACTCGCACCCGGTGAAACCAGGGAAGTGTCTTTCACGATAACGCCGGAAGAGCTCAAGTTTTTCGATGACTCAAAACATGAATGGATTGCCGAACCCGGCAAGTTCAAGGTTATGGTCGGCGCCTCGTCAGCCGATATCCGCTCAACCGCGCAGTTCACCTACAGATGACCCGGTATCATTCCAAAGCTGAAAATAGACAACTGAAAAAAGACAACTAAGGTAAAAGGGTTGTATATGGTGACAGGATGTGTGAAGCTGTGAATCACACATCCTGTCTTTACATTGCCCTCAGCGCGTCACCCTTGCTCCCGGAACCGAAAACCTTTCTTGAGGCGCCTGAGACGCTTGATGTAGTGCCCCGTGCCGATGACAGCGAGCAGAATGCCGGCAATCCAGTGGAAATGCCCCCAGGATGAACCTTCGCCCTCTACAACAGCCAGCAGTATCACGCCCGAGATGATTTCAGCCAGCATGAGTATTGTCAGGGCCATTGTCACACCGCGTCCCTTGACGTTGCCTGTCAAGAGGGTTCTGAACCATCCGGCATGCTGTTTCACATGGAAATATCCCAATATCAGGAATGCCACGGCGCACACAACGTGAAACACCGACCATATTCCCCATGAATGGCGGTTGCCGTTTTCGGATGCGATATGTATGCCGATGCCGGTAACAATCAGCAGGGTGAATATCGGTATCATTGACGCGTCGACCTTAAAGATACTTTTTACCTTTGACATCATGCGGCTGTTATAGGTTATTCTGTTTTTCTGCAAAATTACGGCTGTCGGCGCATGTGTGAAATACCAATCGACCACATAATATTGTCAATCGGTACGAATCAGCGGCCCCGAAGCTTGCATTCCTTGTTTAAAACACCTAAATTTGCCGTAACGGAAATGAAAACAGCTTGAAACATGGACACCGGAACCCGTTTATTGCGACTCATAGGCGCGGACGACATCAGGGAGAGTCCCGAAAGGTTTTTCATGCGCGACCGGTGCGGATTTTTCATCTGCACACAGGGCGCCGGGTGGCTCTCGTTCTTCAACCGCGACCATCCCGTAAGCCGGGGATGCGTGGCGCTGTTCCACCCGTTCGTAAAGGTGACTTTCCGGGATGTCTCAGATGACATTGCCGGTTTCTGGGCCATGCGCGACCTCTCGGGAGCGCTGCAGGTGATAAACCAGGTGCTCGGCGTGGAGAACATCGAGGCCATCAAGACCGAGCCTGTTGTGGGAATGGAAAAAGGAATGTTCGACAACCTGCTGGCTTAAATCGACCG
>CALJBF010000207.1 GCA_938027385.1 uncultured Porphyromonadaceae bacterium
CGCCCACATCTGTTAAGTTAATAGCATTGGGTCGCTACATGTAGCGACCGCCACCAAATAGAATTGGCAACCTGCTGAAATATAGCTTGTAAGCGGTCGCTACATGTGGCGACCTTACAATGAAATGATGACAATTATGTGCCTTGGCGGCTTATTCTTGCATTCCGGCACACCCTCATTTTTCAGGGGCGGCGGTAAGGAAGGTGATGGTGCCGGGGGCCCCATGAGGGGTGGGGAGGCATTCGTCGGTCTCGGCGGCGGCAAGCGCCTCAGGGGTGTCGATGGCGTTGACCATTACATGGCGCAGCATCAGGCCGCGCAGGGTCTTGAGCCGCCCGGCATGCGGGGTGCGGGTGGCGCCTCCCGGGCCCATTTCGCGGAAATCGACCTTGAATACCCGTGCATGTTCTTTCACCGCTTTCCAGTCGATGCACCGGGCGGCATCGCCCGGCAGCATGTCGATTACCGCGTTGTGGCCGCCGGCGGCGATGGTGTCGAGCAGACGTGCTGTCACCGGCCCGCGCCACCATGCCGCAAGAGCGGTCCCGTCGGGCGCTGCCGGGGTGGTGTAGTCGAGGCGGTAAGGCTTTACTATGTCGGCCGGTCTGAGCCATCCGTAAAGCGACGACACTATGGCCAGATGCTCCTGTGTGCGTGCGCGTGCCTCGGGGTCGAGTGTGCCGTAGCCGAACGCCTTGAACACCACGCCGGTAAACACCTCGGCCGCCGGCGCGCCTGTGCCCGTGCCGGGGAAGTCACGGGCCATCAGCATCAGTCTTGACACCATGGCGGCGCTGAGCCGTGTGCGCGCCGCCACCTCGTCGGCCGGCATGCGGGCCAGGGCGCCCATTATCTCGCCGGCGCGGTCAATGAACACCGGCGTGTGGGCGGCGAATATCCTCCTGTCGACGGGCGTGTCGCAGGGTGTCATCGTTTTCGATTCGGCAATCAGTATCAGCATGGCTTTTATTTGCAAAGATAGGGAAACGAATCCGAATAAAATCACCGCACAGCCACAGTCGCCTGCGTTTTGTATGAAAAAAATGCTTAACTTTACGGTTGTATATAACCTGACAATGCCATGAAACGACTTTCATTTATACTGCTCCTGCTGGCTGCCGCGTTTTCTGCCGTGGCTGTGACCTATATCACCGAAACAGACGTGCCGTATACCGTCAAAGATGACGCCTACGCGCGCCAGCGACTCACGCTCGATATCAGTCACCCTGCCGATACCGCCGGGCTGCCGGTAATTGTGTGGTTCCACGGAGGGGGCCTTACCGGTGGCGCGAAACATCTGCCGCCCGAACTTACCGGGCGCGGTTATGTGGTTGTGGCGCCCAATTACCGGCTTATCCCCACTGTAGGGGTCAACGAGTGCATCGACGATGCCGCCGAGGCCGTGGCCTGGGTGTTCGCCAACGCGGAGCGCTACGGCGGCGACCCGCACAAGGTGTTTGTCAGCGGCCATTCGGCGGGCGGTTTCCTGACATCGATGGTAGGCCTCGACAAAAGCCGTCTGGAACGCTACGGCGTCGATGCCGACTCGATAGCGGCCCTGATACCATACAGCGGCCAGGTGATAACACATTTCTCTGACCGGAAGTCGCAGGGGATAGGCGAGCTCACGCCGTGGGTCGACCGCAACGCTCCGCTCTTTCACGTGCGGCGTGACGCACCCCCTTACATCATCATCACCGGCGATGCCGAGCTCGAGATCTTCGGCCGCTATGAGGAAAACCTCTATATGTGGCGCATGATGCGTCTGGCCGGTCACCCCGACACCCGCATCTACAAGCTCGACGGCTATGACCACGGCGCCATGGCCGCCCCCGCCCACCACATCCTCATCAACGAGGTGCGCCGCATTCTCGGCGGCCGCCGGTAACCTTTCCTGAATCAGGCAATGCGCCTGCGCGCCCGCGTGATGACTTGCGCCCGGTGCGGTTCGGCGCAGTGTTCCGCAGTCATGGATAAAGGGGAAATATAGATGCAGACTCACTCCGACGGACTTTTTTTCAGTTCGTCGGAGTTTACTTTTTATGGCGCATGGAAAGGGAGTAAATGCAAGGTTTACAGTGGTTTAATGGCTTGACTGAGTTTACCGCAACTTTTACCTGTGCGTACACTCGCGCGAATCATGATATAACTTTGCAGTGTGATTAGGGTCTGGACTTTCCCTGATATGAGAGGCACCGTTTTCTCATTCTTATCGAAACACACCTTAGTCTCGCCTTACCTTTGATGACATACCTGTACCTTAAGTAAATCACTTATTATATGCCAGCACACCATGCAGACCGCCGTCAAAACGGGCGGACGGTCTGCTTACGGTGTCGGACACATTGAACCTTGCCTGACCATGAATACGGAGGCCAGTCAGATTGAATCAATTCACTAACCTATATTATCTACAACCTTAAAATGTCAACACCTTTATTAAGACTGACGGGCAGAGCGCTCTTATGCGTGCTGGCTATGGCGCCGGTGGCGCTGAGCGCACGCGCCGACGACACGCCCAAGGTCGCCACGTTCGGTCAGAATGACGACGGTCCCACTGTATCTCTTGCTGAAGGCGACTATAATCTTTCCGACATGAACGCGGCCGGTCTCGGCAATGACGCAATCATCTCCGTGAAAGTAACGCCCGGCTATAAGGTAATCGGCTACTGGGACAGCAATTTCTCGGGCGACGTGCTGGAAATCACTGCCGACTGCGACAATCTCAATGACCTGAAACCGAATTGGTCGGCGGCGATTTCGTCGCTCAAGGTGGTGCCCAACGGTGTGCGCGGTCTGACCGGACCCGTGAGATTCAAAAACCGCAATTCGGGACTTTTCCTTGATACCGAGAATAATTCTGTCAGCGGCGGCACACTGGCCCTGCAGTATGCCGACGGCACCGACGGCTCGCAGAACTGGCTGCTGAAAGAGGTGGCCGACGGCGTCTACAACATCACCTCATACAAATCATGCAAGCAGGGCCTTGACTGCAAGGATGGTCAGACAGGCAACGGCACGTCAATCCAGCTCGTGGGTGTGACCGACGGCAACCGCCATCAGCAGTTCATCATCTATGACCGTCCCAATGGCGACTACCAGCTTGTAGCACGCAATTCGGGCCGCGTGATCGAGGTCGGCAGCTCGAACAAAGCCAGCGGCGCCAAGGTAAACCTCTATGACAACAACGGCTCTGACACCCAGCAGTGGAGTCTTCAGGCGCCGAGCATCACCGAGCTGTATATCATCGGCGGCGCCGAGGGAATAGGCTGGAACATCAACGATGCCAAACCCATGCAGAAACTCGCCGACGGCGTGTTTGTGTACCGCAACGCCACATTCACCATAACCCAAGGCAACCAGGGGTTCAAGATCCTCGCCAAAAAAGACTGGAACGACCTCTGTTTCCTGGGTGGTTCCACAGGCACTTTTGTGCTGACAGCCGACAATCAGCAGGTTCCATGCAACTGGTATGACAATACCGACGGCAAGCCCAACTATGACATCCCCGCGTCAGGCACATACGACATAACCGTGGATCTGAACAACCACACTCTCAGGGTAGCCCCCTCTATGCCCGAGGTAAAAGCCCTCTATGTCGTAGGTGACCAGGACGGTAATGACGGTTGGGAAAGCACCCCGGGCCGTAAAGTCGGAAACAAGTTCATATTCGAAGGGGTACGCATTAATGGCGGCTGCCAGTTCCTCCTGAACGAGATGTGGAACTGGGACCAGCGTCTTGCTGCCAATCCCTATACCGGTGATGATGTGCAGCTTACTCTCGGCATACCTTCCCCTTATACCTACATAACAACGTCTTTCAAACCTGCAGACGCTAATGGTGAGCCCAGTTTCGTGCTTGCCGACGGCACATACACCATCTATGTAGACCTCGATGCGCACACCGTCACTGCCGTGAAATATGAGGTGCCTGAGATTACCGAGATGTATCTCTATGGCGACCAGATCAACGGCCAGGGATGGACCACCGCCGTCAAGGGTGAGAAAGACGGCTCGGTATTCAGGTTCCGGAACGTGTTCATGAACAAGGAGATATTCCAGTTTGTGGTAAACGGTACCGACGTGCGCTACCGTCTCTGCCCCGGCCCATACGGCACAGACAACGTTGCCCTTGACCAGAACGGCTATACGTCAGGATATTCATTCATCGACACTCAGAACAAGCCTTTCGAGACAGGCGAACCCTGTTTCTCACTCCCGGCAGGACAGTATGACATCACCGTCGACACCGCCACCGGTAAAGTGACCGCCACAGCCGTGGCTCTCCCCGAGGTGAAAGAGCTCTATATGATCGGCTACAGCGTGAACGGCCTCAGCTGGGGCGACCTCGAGAGCATGCCCCAGGCTACCCGCGAGGGCAATGTGTTCAAATTCGACAATATGCTCCTTGAAGGGCAGTTCCAGCTCCTGGCCAACAACCGCGAGTGGGCCGTGCGGCTGCTTGCCGGCGGTTACGGTGCCCAGGAGGTGCATCTTGACCTGGCGGATGGTTTCACCGCAGGCTTTGCCGTGGTGCGCGAGGCCGACAAGCCCCAGGGCACCTCTGAGGCATCGTTCGTGCTACCCAGGGGTCTGTATGACGTAAGGGTCGACATGGACAGTCGCACCGTCTCGGTAACGCCGAAGAGCGGAGAGGTATCGTACACCGACTTCGAGATCAAGTTCTGGGAAGGCCCCATCTTCGAGGCCCTAAAGCCCCAAGGCGCCACCTCAGACAAGTTCATGCACTTTAATTACTACGGTAAGGACAACATCCACAACTACGAGGTCTATGAGCTGAAAGTGGCCGATGAGATCGACCCCATAAAATATGCCAGCCAGATGGCCCTGAAAGGGAGCGTGACCACTGCCTCGTGCACTTATCAACCGGGCGCCGACGGCAAGTTCGGCTCGTTCACTTTCGACGAGTCCAAGTCCTCGGCCTACCGCGTGGATCCCGCTTTCTTCGATGCCCATACGCCCGACGTGCGCGTGCCTGTGACCACCGAGTTCTGGTGCGACCACGCCCGCATGGAGGTGGGCATGACAGTGAAGTCGATATACCTCTTCTTCGACCGCAACCGCATGGGCAGTCACGCCAACGGCGAGACACCGCTCTACATCATGGCCTCGTCGACCGGCAAGCCCACTTTCGGCGCCCCCGTGCAGCGGCCGCTCAACTCTGACAGCTATTCGCTCACTCTTACCTCGGGCGCGCTCTACGATGCCCTCAAAGGCACACAGACAGGTCCCATCACGGTGCCGTTCGCACGCCACCATGCCGCAGAAGGCGGTTTCTCGATCAACCTGGGCCGCTATGTGACCACAAGCGCCGAAGGTTTCACCTTCAACGTCAACGGCCAGCCTTATACCGGCGGCGGTTTCGTGTTCGGCGGCGGTGACGTCGACAGGCTCGTGTCACCGACCACGGGCGCCGACAGCGCGCTGCCCGCCACTCCGCTCACCTTCAACCGCATCATCCTTATGGTAGGCGACAAGGATGGCGGCAAGTACAACGACTATAAGCTCTGGCTGGCCAACAGCGACCTCCCCGACGACTACAAGAAATATGGCCGCGAGGCAGGGCTGCCGATGCTCAAGGTATGGACCGGACTCGACTATGTGACCACCAAATGGTCTGACCTCTACGACTCTGATGTGCAGGCCGATGCCGCCGACGGCGATGTGAAATACTATAAGTTCCGGCCCGTCATGAGCCGCCAGGGTAACCAGACCAACCTCTACTACCTCGACCTCTCGAACGGCGGCCGCGGCGTGAAGATCAGCCGGTTCAGGGAGAAACAGGGCGAGACCGCCGGTCACTACGACCAGTTCAACATCGTCGACAACAACGGCTACGACATCTCGACCCCATATCAGGGCTCGCAACTCATGTACACCGGCCAGTGGTGGTGCGCCAACCCCAACCTGGTTGTAGACGACGCCACATACGACAAGATGTCGGCCGATGAGAAAGCCGCCCTGCGCACATACAACGGCCTGCGGTTCAAACCGGTGCAGAAAACCGACTCGCGTGTCGACCTCTGCTGGGATGAAGACGCCACAATCTACGGCATCTCGCTGTTCAAGATCATGGGGCACGGCTACGACGTCTATGCCGACGCCGTAATCGAGCGTCCGCTGTACTATCTCTATGCCCATACCGAGCCCCGCAACGGCTCTACCTGGGAGAAAGTAGAGAAGAGTGCCCCCATTCTCTTCGAGCTTACCACAAAAGAGGGTTACGGAAAGCCCGGCTACGCCGACTGGACGCCCTACAACGAGTCTGGCAAGTACACCACCGCACTCAACCGCAATGACAACCAATATTACGTGGTGAAACTCTCAGACAAGACTCTCGATTCGAATGATGACCTCAACTACCTGCTCACCCCGGGCGACTACCAGTACACGCCGGGGTGTACACAGCCCTTCGAGTTCGTCGATGTGACAGGCGACCAGCGCTGGACCGGCACAGGCGACGCCGACAAGCTGCGCCCCAACATCTGGAGCAACTACAACACCGGCATGCTCAACACCGACAACCGTATCACCCTGCTCAACGGCAACGCCGAATACTTCAAGATCGTGCTGGCCACCAATCCCGACCAGACACGCTACCAGGTGATGTCGCGCGGCATCTCCATCCTGCCGCAGGGCAAGCTGATGTATGACAGCCACCACGACGCCGGTCACAAGACCGAGAACCTTCTCATCTATCCCACTACCGATATCAACGGCTCGTTCTTCTGGCAGAAAGGCGCTTCAGAACTCACGGTGACACTTCATTTTACCGATGAATCGGGCAATGACGTCACCACCACCGACGTGAAGATCAGCAAGGAGGAGGCCGAGGCCCACAAGCTCCCCGATCAGCAGGGATTCTTCGAGGAGGGCGAGTTTACCTTCACCCTCGATCTGGGTAAATACTGCACAAATCCCGACTGGAACGTATATGCCACCGCACGCTTTGACAATGGCGGTGACATCAAGCCGAGCGCCAGCTATGAGACATGCGGCTATGACGTCCCCGGCATCCAGGATCTCACCGTCGGCGAGACCTCGAAGGATGGCGACGACAAGGGCGACTACTACGCGCACCTGACATGGACCAGCCACGACAGCGACGAGAACCCGGGTCTGCCCCGCGAGTATGAGCTTCACTCTTACGACGTGACCGGCACCCCCGGTGCCGACGAGCAGAATGTGCCCGATGGCAACCGCCACCAGACCGACTATGACGTGCATACCGGCGACAAGGCAGGCGATGTAAACAGCGATGCGGATCTGACCTGGCAGAACTATACCTACGGCCAGTTGGTGACCACCGGGGCCACCCCCATCAACAGCACTGACGACAAGACCGTGAACATCGGCTACACCGTCACCCCGGTCTACTACTACAGCGTGCCGCAGAACGAGGCCATGAAGTGGAACGACGACATGTCATATACCTACACCGGCAACCGCGGCAACGACGGCAACGGCACTGCTCCCGACGGGTTCAAAGTCGTGGAACAGACCCCCGAACCCGCACGCAACGCCACCGTCTTCAACGGTGATACCACCACCGGCATCGACGGCGTGAATGCTGAGGCCGCACACGGCGCCACAGAAATCTACACACTTTCGGGTGTGCGTGTCACCGGCGCGCCTGCCCCCGGCATCTATATAGTGCGCCAGGGCGACAAGGCCGTCAAGACCGTCATCCGATGACCCTGCTCCTTCCCGAGGCCGACCTGAATTTTGTATGAACCGCGGGGGCGAGTGCCTGATGGCACCCGCCCCCGCTTTTTTAATCCGAATTATTGGGGTGCGATAAACATGTCAAGATCGGGGATTGCCACCCAGGAACGCTACGGGGCGTTGTAAAATGCATTATTAAACACCTTGGACGCATAACTGCCATCATTTCATTGTAGGGTCGCTGCATGCAGCGACCGCTGACAATTGGATTTCAGTCGTTTGCTTATTCAGCTCGGTGGCGGTC